>CAMQVI010000114.1 GCA_947038195.1 uncultured Brevinema sp. | reverse complement strand
TTCTTTGTTCTGTAAGCTCATCTATTTTTTGCTTAATAATACTTTTATCGTTTTTGGGGAGGACAAAGGTGGATGAAATCACCGTAGCACCCGTAGTAGTAAAGATACTTTTTCTGTAGGAAAATTGATGTTCTGTATTGTTTAATACTTTTTTTTCTTGGTCGAAAACAAGAGACTCTTTTAAGACGTCTTTTATCTCCCCATCATAAGCTCCAGCATTCATAAAGACAGCACCCCCCACCGTCCCTGGTATCCCACAGGCAAATTCTAGCCCTGTTAAGCCGTTTATATAAGCAAACTCACTAAGGTCTTTAAGGCTAGCACCAGACTCTACTTGAATCGTATCTTCGTCAATGAGGGTAATTTGGTTTAGTTGTTGGGTATTGATGAAGATGAGGTCGACTCCTTCGTCATTAACAATGAGATTGGAGCCTTTACCGATGACAAAATAAGGGATATTTTCACCCTTTAGATACTCTAATAACTCGATTAGCTCATTAGAGCTATGGGGAAAAATCATTAAAGGAGTTATCCCCCCTACTTCCATTGTCGTATAATGAGATAAAGGCACATTTCTGCGGGATTTTATTTGGGATTGTTTTAGAAAATCTTCTAGCATTACGAACACCTCTTTAATACTTATAAAATATTATAGTATAGTTGGGTATATCTCGCAACAAAAAAACCCCCTAGAAAAATAGGGGGTTTTTATTTAATATCTTTATTTACCTGGGGACATTTCTTTGAATCGTAGTATAACGACTTCGTCTAATTGAGCGTAAAATTCGCTTTCTTTTAACATCGTAATATCAAGCTCAAAAGCTTTTTTGATTTTTTCTGATCCTGGCTTTTCTCCTACAATGATAAGGTCTACACTACTCGTAACTCCAGCCATGACTTTAGCGCCTATACCTTCTATGAAGGCGTGCATCATCTGCCTAGTGCTGAACATTTCTAATTTACCTGTAACAAGGATCTTTTTACCATAGAAAGGTGTTTCACCTAAGATTACTTTTTCTTGGATATTTTGAAGATCAAAGCCTGTTTCGAAGAGATTAGTTAGCTCTCTTCTATAACGACTTTCACCTAGAAATTTTACAATTTCATCGGTGGCATTAACCCCTAGTATGAGCTGTTGGGCAATACGAGGCTCTTCATTTCTTAATTCGCTTAATTTTTCGTCTAATTCTTTTTTGACAATTTTAGTGTTTTCTTCTTTACCTTCTAAATCAATATCAAAGAGATCACCTAAGCCACCAAAAAGCAGTTTATCTCTCTCGAGGGTAGTAGTTCTCATTTCTAATCTTATTTTTTTTACTTGTTCTAGAATTTCGTATTCTTGCCCACCCATGACATAGGCGGAGATAAACTCATCTAAAGACATGAAGGCTTTTCCTAGTTTAGCAGAGAAAGCGGTACCTATTCCTTTTATGCCAAAAGCTTGGATAAAACGGCTAAAACTGGATATTTTTTTAGTTTCGATAGTAGCTAATAATTGGTCTATGCTTTTTTCTCCAAAACCGTTTAACCCCACAAGGGCGCTCCTATGGTCTTTTAGTTTATAGATAGCTGCCAAAGAATCTTCATAAGATGCTAATTTAGTCCCTAAGAGCTCCATGTTAAATAAGGTGTCTACTATTTTTTCACCAAATCCCTCTATATCTAGTCCCTGTCGAGAAACAAAATGTTTTAAACGGGATTTAATACGGCTAGGGCAAGCGTGATTGGCACAACGTATAACTCTGGCTACTTCTGATTCTAAGGTTTTATCTCTTTCTGTGAGCGTACCACATACAGGACATGTATCTGGTTCCATAATAGACTTAGCATCGTCTGGTCTTTCTGTTAAAACAGGCTTTACCACAAAAGGAATAACATCTCCTGCTCTTTTAATAATAACAGTATCTCCAATACGAAAATCGTTATCTAAGATATAATCATAATTATGCAAGGAAGCTCTCGATATAGTAACCCCTGATAACTCTACGGGCTGAAGTACGGCTACTGGGGTAATAGCCCCTGTTCGTCCTACTTCGCATTCTATATCCATTAAAATAGTTTTAGTTTCTTCTGCTTCAAATTTCCAAGCAATAGCCCATTTAGGAGCTCTCTCTGTATAGCCAAATAACTCTCTAATTTCATCCATTACGACTTTAGCAACAATACCATCAATCTCAAAAGGTAATTGGGCTCTTTCGTGTTCTACTGTTTCAAAAAATTCTATTGCTTCGTGGAAATTACCTGGGTGGATAATTTTACGTTTAGGGGATATTTGGAATCCCGCTTCTTTTATATAGTCCATTCTATGAGTATGAAGATTCATGAGTATAAGGGGGGAATCTTGATCCGTAGTACGACAACTATAAGCATAGAAAGAAAGTTTTCTTCCAGCAGCTTGTTTGGAATCTAGGAGACGAACACTACCAGCAGCAGCATTACGAGGGTTAGCAAATTCTTTTTCTCCAGCAGCTTTTCTTTGGACATTAAGCTCGGTGAAGTCATGTTTAAGCATAATAGCTTCGCCGTAAACGACTAAATCGTTAGGCGCATCATCAGGTAAACGTAAAGGGATACATTTTATCGTTCTAATGTTTTCTGTGACCAATTCTCCTGTATCTCCATCACCACGAGTAGAAGCTGCCACTAAAATTCTGTCTTTATAAACTAATTCTATAGCTAAAC
>CAMQVI010000113.1 GCA_947038195.1 uncultured Brevinema sp. | reverse complement strand
TAAAGATAATAAAGATTATGTAAAAATTAACACTGTTGATAAAAGTGTAGGCACAGGGCCTGGGACTGATATATATCATTTGAATGAAGGATATATTGTTGTTACGGCTCTTCATAAAGGTATAACTTACGATGAAATTCTACAAAGCAAACTTGCTTTTATAGAAAAAATATCAATAGCTCTTTAATTTTATAAAAATAATATCATTAAAAAAGGGACTCTTAAGAGTCCCTTTTTCTGATTAATAATATATTCAAAATTTATAGTTGAGGATTTTGAGGATCAAAAATAATATCTTTTCTTTCTTGTAATTCTTTAATAGAAGATACGCCTAATAAAGTCATTTGGGTGTGAATTTGTCCTTTTATTGTATTGAGATAGGCAGTAACGGCTTCATATCCTCCACCAACAGCATGTGTGGCAACAGGTCTTCCTATTAGCACGGCATCTGCACCCAAAATAATAGCTTTGATAACGTCTGATCCAGATCTAATAGCTCCATCGATTAAGATAATAACTTTATTACCAACAGCTTTTTTTATATGAGGGAGCATATCTATAGGCAAAGGAAAAGAATCACCAATACGTCCCCCATGAGAAGAAACAATAATATGCGTTGCTCCAGCCTCTACCGCTTTGAGAGCATCACCAACAGAAAGAACACCCTTAACAACAAATGGTAAATCGTGAGCTTGGGCTAGATCTTTTAATTCTGATATTGTTTTTGGAGTAGTTGCTTGACCTAGGTTGGAGAATGTTTTTAATCCAATCCCATCAATATCTGTTCCAAAACCTAAAGCCCCAGCTTCTATAGCTAATTGAAAACGTGATTTTATAAAATCCAAATCTTTTCTTGGTTTACAAATAATTACAGAATGTCCAAAATTTTCTAAAATTGCTTGAGCAACGTGAGGAAATAATTCAGGACTTGCAGGATCTGGAGTAAGCGCCATCGTTCCCGCATGTTTAGCACCTTTTATGAAGGCTCTTTGTAAATCTAATTCTGTAATAGCATCATTGTAATTGATTTTTCCTCCACCAATAGGAGCAACCAAAACAGGCATAGATAACTGTCTACCAAACATCTCTATAGAAGTATCAACAGTAATATTTTCATGAATATAATTAGGCATAATTTTGATATGCTTAAATCTGTTATAAGCTTGGATAAAAGCTTCACCAGTACCAACACCACCAACGCCTGGTATTTGTCCACGACACCAAACTCCATCACAAGCCTTACAAACAACACATACGGATTTTAATAATATTCTTGCTTGTTTTTCACTGTTTTGGATGATAGTAGCATAGTTTCGTGTATCTTCTACTTCTATTTTAATAGTTGCAAGCGTTTCATTGATTGCTCTTAATGCAAGCTCTCTCGTAGGTGCTGTGGCGATAATGTTACCTTGTTTATCAAGATTGTTTTTAGGACAATGAACAAGATCTCCTACTTGGGCTTTGACAGAAAAATGAGAAATATATTTTTGTTCTAAGATATTATCAGGGACAGAAATATTTGTTACTTTACCTGGGGGTAGAATAATAGCTCTTTCTATACTGGTAAAGTTTTTAGTAGGGCTTAGCTCTGGAAGATTCTCCCCTAGGGCTGTTTTGACCATATATTCATGGAGAGGAATTCCTGTCGCAAAAGGAAAAGTATGAGAAGACATAAATCCACCAGATAAGCGAGCAGCAATTTCTATGACCCAAGTTTGGTTTTTAGATATTTTGAGATCAGCTTTGGCAGCACCATGACTGAGCCCTAGAGCTTTGATCCCATCTTTAAAAGTAAGGATGGCTCTTTCTAACCATTCATTATCTAAGTTTGAGGGTAAAATATGTCCTGTTTCCACAAAATAAGGAGGATATTCTATAATTCTATCACCTATACCTGTGATCGTAATAGTGCCATTATTGATAAGTGCATCTATACTTAATTCATGAGCATCAATAAATTCTTCTATAAGAATTTCTGGAAAATCTCTATTATTTTCTTGAGCAAGTGTAAAAGCACTCGTGAGTTCTTCTATAGATTTAACAAGAGAAACCCCTCTAGCTCCCATATTTCTTGTGGGTTTAACTACACAAATATGATTTAATTCTTCAAAAAAAGATAAAGCTTCTTCTAAATTAGTGACTTTTTTGTATAGAGGAATAGGAACACCTGCTTTTTCAAAAGCTTTACGCATTAAGGCTTTATCACTAGCGTTTAATGCTGCATCAGGATGATGTCCTGGTAAATCAAAATGATGAGCAATAGTTGCTACCGTATAAGAAGCATCAGTACCAGCCGTTGCGACTCCATGGATGTCTCCTTTTAGGGCTACATATTTTTGGACTTTTTCTAAACTTTCTTGAGCATTCATTGTGTCTGCAATAATAAAATCATCAGAAAATTCAAAGCCTAAAGCCGCAGGATTCTGATCGGTAGCGATTACTTTTAATCCAAGAGTTTTTGCAGCTTTGATGAGGGGTATTTGTAATTCACCTGCACCGATAACGATAAATTGTTTGCCTGAATAAGACATGGATACCTCTTAATTATTCTCAGAATTTGAAAAATCGACAGTAATTGCATGACGAATTTGACTAATCTGATTCACATTTTTAATAATATTTGTAGAAGGAATATCTGTTTTTTTATCTTTAGTAGTATTAGTATTTAATGAAGGCACATACTCAA
>CAMQVI010000112.1 GCA_947038195.1 uncultured Brevinema sp. | reverse complement strand
AGTCATGCTACTAATACCTCGTTTAATATTATTCTTTGTTTCTTGTATTCCGCATAAGGAAATAATTCAGGTTACGAACTATAAATAGGTATTTTCACCCAAAAATTCTCCATCTTTCCCTAAAATCCAGTCATCAAGGATCATAGCATTAATATGAAAGCCTATATGAGCGGGTTTGTAGAGCTCGATAATTTCCTTGAGATAGCTTTTTTCTTCCACGGTTAAAGGCTGGCTAAAATCTAAAACGAAATAATAGCTCGCCAAACTACTTTGCAGAATAGTGCTAATCCCCAACTTTTCTTGAGGATTCCCAAGTACGAAATTCTCTTGATAAAGTTCCCTAATCTCAAATTCTTTAGCGATACTACTCTGTATAATAGCTTCTATCCCTTGCCTTGTGGGAGAGGATTTTAAGAAATGATAAGCATTTAACACCCTCTTTCTAAAAGAAATATCACTCTCGCCTTTTATTCTTTCAATCCCTCTCTCCTCGGCAAATAATCTTACGCTAGAATTATTACTTATAAAGTGTTTTCCCAATAGCTCAATGAAATATCCATGAAGTGCATTAAAAGAATCAGCGATAGATTCAAAGAGACTCTTGAAGACCTTAGAAGTCTCTTTTAAGGGGATTTTAAGACTATTAAAATGTTGTATAAAATTCATACTAAACCTCTCAAGGACACCCATAGGGTGCTTACGCTACGATGTCCGAAGTACTTTTGCGGACACGATGTCCAAGACAAAAGTATTCCTATATATTATTTTCTGCCTATTTTTCTAAAGAGCTTTTCAACTCAAGGGCAATAGTACCCAGCCTTGCAATTTGTAATTCTGTAATTTTTGTGCTTATGGGTGTATTTATCACAGCAGATTTTACACCACGCACTTCAAATACCATACTAGCTAAAGCCGAGGGTTCAAAGTCCATTCCTATTCCCAAAGTGGAAAAATATCTCTGAATAGCCTCTTCAATAACTTGTCTATTTAAATCTATGGTGGGATTCATGGCGACAGTGAGATTTATAGATAAAAAGACTTCAATAGGGGCTTTCACCTCCACATTAGTAGAAATAGGCTTCCTCTCATCTAAGACATTTTTTACCTTTTCGAGAAGTTCTGCATTAGCTTGAACATTATCCTTCCCTATACAAATTACATCCACCGTGCCGAGACCTCTAGCAGTGGAAATCACTCTGACATCTCCTATCCCTTCAACGCTTTTCGCCCAAGATATATAAGCGTTTTTATTCGCTCCACTAAGTCCAGCCCATAAAGCCATACAACGAGAACGAAGACTTGCGTCCGATTCGATATCTCTACCCATTCCCACAATCCAACTAGAATTATTCGTCAGGGTGTTGATACCTACAATAGGGGTGATTAATTCTGTAATCTGTCCTCCCACCACGTTATAAAGAGCACCTTCCTTTTCAGCCTCTACTAAAACACTCCTCGTTATCTCATTTTCTTGCAATACCACATCTCCCACGACCTTGTAGCGTAGCATTACCCCTCGAGAATTGGGTTTAGTAGCAATAATCTTATCTTTAGGGATTGTTACAGCACTATTAGTACTCCCTCGAGAGACGAGGACATATCCTCTTGTTTTGGTGGCTGGGAGTCTTGTTAAACTTAGCTCCTCAGCCTTGAGATCTAAATATTCCCCTGTGGCTGTTTGCAAAAATCTATTAGGGAGGAGCTCATCCAATTCTTTATAAAACTTTTCTAAAAAGGATGCCACCACCTCAATAAAAGTTCTAAAAACACCACCTGTTCGATAATTAGTAATTTGTGGTATAGCGGTTGATGTTTTTTTAATAATCTCTTGTGAGATTTCTTCTTGTGTCTTTATCATAAAATTATCCTTAGGCACAAGGATGTGCCTTATCCTTTGTCGCATACTAAGTGCATAAGACAAAGGACTATCTTAAATACTCTCTTGTAATGATAGTTCATTACCCTCAATAGTCTTGAAATCAATCTTTATAACAAATGTATCATCTTGCGTGGTGACTTCAATTTTAACAGAATTTTCATTGATTCTATTATCTTGTTTTAGGGCAATGCTAATAATCTGTTTCAAATTCAAAAAAGTCATCTCATCTTTGGGCGCATGAATATAACGAAGTACTTTCGCCCCGTAATTAGGAGCATAAAACAATGCCCCTATATCCGTATAGAGCTTATTTCTAATATCCTGTAATAAGCACTCGTCTCCACTCACTAAGTCCAAATCTTCATATCCGAGAGCAATTTCAAGGACATGGATGTCCGCAGTGCAGTCAGAAGCAAGGACGCTAGTCTGACTATCGTCCACTCTAATATCTGTATCAATCATTGTATCACCCCCGTTCCTGTAACGACAGTAGCAATAGGTCCCCCTCCATTAGCTCCTGTTCCGTTCCCATTAACTGTTACTTGAGCCGTTTTGATATAGTCCGTGATGATTTTTGCAAATTCTGCATTGGCATCTTCAGAGCTTAATTCTTGCTTTGATAAAGCATTCAACTGCATTTCTAAATTTTGTACTACTAACATAATTTCTCCTAAAAATTTTCTTTAATTTGGGTTTCATAATAGATCTCCGAGGACAGGACGTCCGAAGTGCTTTTGCGTTTCATGGACAGCCCGACCAAAGGTGAGGAACGTAGCAAAAGCCCTTGCTTTTTCCCTAATCCCATAGTATAATTAAGTATATCTAGGATACCCTATGG
>CAMQVI010000111.1 GCA_947038195.1 uncultured Brevinema sp. | reverse complement strand
TCATTCCTATGATAGCCATGTTATTGAGTGGTAATTTCATAAGGTATAAGCCTACTGTTAAGCCAAATAAAATAAAGGGGATGCCTGAAATTGCTAAAAATGTAGAGATAAAGGAGTTAAACATATACAATAAAATAAGAAAAACTAATGCTACCCCTAATAAAATAGCAATACTCAAATCCCTAATACCTTGACTAACTTCTTCTTTTTCATTATCAAAATAAGGTGCAGCATTAAGATTGTTCGTATAGTGTTGGAATTTTTCTTGAGCTTCAGCTAAAATACCAAATGAATTATTAGAAAGAACACTCGTTTCGTACAAAGAATCTTGTATTTTTATAGCATATAGTCCATTTTCTGTATAAATATCAGTTTCTATTAATGTTGGCTTGATTTCAGCGAGCTCTGTTAAATTCACAAAACGAGCAAATTTATTAGGGATTCTCATATTGGTGAGAGAGGTATAGGTATGATTTGTGGTATCATATTGTAATTTAATATCGTATTGAACCCCATTGCTGTTGATAGTGCTTACAGTCACACCTTCATAGGCAATGCCTATATTTTGAGCTATTTCTTGAGGGGTTATACCGAACATTTTAGCCCTTCTGGGATTAACAATTACTTCTTGAGCAAGAGTTTTTTGAGAAATATTTAAGCGAGGATTATCTATATTAGAAATGGTCGTTAGATATTCTTGAATTTCTTTAGCCATTTCTGTCACGGCATTCAAATTAGTCCCTTTAACAGTTAGTTCTAGTTTATCTTTATAAAAACTATCTTCTCCAATAATATTAAATCTAAAATTATAAATATCAAGATTATTGTTTTTGATATGTTCTTGAATATCTTTTTTTACAACTAACCAATCATATCTAGGATCAGCAGATATCTTAATATCCCCTTGTATATAAGATTTATGGGATTCCCCATCAATCCCCGATACGGCATAAACATCTTCAAATGCTGAATTTTTTAATAAGACTTCACTTATCTTATCCGTTGTTTTTCTAGTATCTTCTAAGGAGCTCCCAACTTTTGTATCAAAAAACACATATATTTGTTTAGGAGGCCCAGCAAAAAATACAAAAGGAACTTTTAAGGACATAAAACCAGTTATTATAATAATAAAAGCTATCATAGAGAAAAATGCCTTTTTTCTATGACGCACTAAAACACTAAGAATACCTTCATATTTGTTTTGAAAGAAAAGAAATACTCGATTTTTGATAGATTTGGAAGAGTCCTCCATTTTTTGATGTTGAAAAGCATGTACTAAGTGTCCAGGAAGGATAAAAACAGCTTCAAAAACAGATCCAAGTAAGGTTGTTATCATGATAATAGGAAGAGGTCTTGCAAAATCCCCTATTTTACCACCTAAAGAGAGCTGCATACCTATGGCGGCAATGGTGGTTATAACAGCAAAAATAACAGACGGGGCAACTTCGCCCATACCATCAATAACAGCCTGTCGTGGTGATTTGCCCATTTCTAGGTGTCTATAGGAATTTTCAGCAAAAACGATACCATCATCAACAACGATCCCTAAAATTAATATAAATCCTATCATGCTAATAGTGTTAATATTCACACCCAATAGCACAGAAAATATTAATCCTATACAAAATGCAATAGGTACGCCTAAGGTGGTCCATAAGGCTGTGGAGTAGTTAAAAAATAATATCAGTACTAAAAAAACCAAGACTAAGCCAATAGAAAGATTTTCGTTTAATAGTTTAATCCTACTAGCAATCCTTAACGAAGAATCTGTAAAAGTAGAAAATTTCACATCAGGATACCGTACTTTATAAGCATCAACAAATTTTACTACCTCTTTTTTAAGTTTAATAATATCACCTAATTTAGCTTTTTTAATAGCAAAAACAATACCTTCTTTACCATTTAGGGAATGAAAAGAAGTTGCCTCAGCGAAAGAAAATTCTATCTGAGCAACATCTTTTAATAATACAACATTACCTTGTTCATTGGCTCTAATCACAATGTTTTCGAGGGTTTTAACACTGTTTACAGGGGATACAACAGATAAAACATACGTTTTATTATCTTTTTGTATATCTCCACTAGGGATGTCTGTTTGAGCTTGCTGAATAGAATGAAATACTTCATTCATAGAAATGCCACGAGTGGCTAATTTTTGAGGGTTTACGTTAATTTGGTATTGATATTCTTCACGCCCATAAATAATAGGTTTATCTAGTGCTGATATATACTGCAATCCTGTTTCTACTTCTTGAGAAATTTCGTACAATTGTTTTTTATCTTCTCCTTGTAAATGCAAGTACATAAATGGTTCTTTATTAAGAGTGAATATTTCGACTTTGGGTTTTAATACTTCTTTAGGAAAATCGAGTGAATTAACCGCATTTTGGACTAGTTGACGAACCTCATTAAGATTGTTAAAATACTTCCTATCTACTGTAAATTGGGTAAAGCCTACATTTTTACGAGACACAGAGGAGCTGTGTTTTATTTCTACTAATGATATAACTTTACTTTCTATAGGATTGACAATTTGTTGTTGAATAACTTCAGCCGAGGCACCAGGATAGATTATTTGAACATTAACATAAGCATCTTTGATTTCAGGAAAAAGATCTTTTTGGGTAGTAACATAGATGAAAGAGCCTAAGAGTATAAGAAGTATAGCTAGACTATTAAAAAATCGTTGATTGTCTATCGCATATTCAATAACTTTATACTTCAT
>CAMQVI010000110.1 GCA_947038195.1 uncultured Brevinema sp. | reverse complement strand
TTTCAACAATTACCAGTAGACTCAGTTGACAATCTTAATAAATTAATTGCGACTTTATAAATATATATTAATATAGGAGAGTATTATGGAACCTACAATATTACAAATTGCCTTGCTTGCCATTTGGGCAGGAATAACAGGGATAGATTTATTTGATGGCTTACTTCATATTCACAGACCATTATTTTCGGGAATGGTTATAGGATTGATCTTAGGAGATCTTCCTACTGGACTTATTACAGGGGCTACTTTAGAATTAATTTTCTTAGGAGCAATGCCTGTTGGAGGAGCTCAACCTCCTAACGTAGTTATTGGAGGATTTGCTGGTACTGTATTAGCAATTACTTCGGGTTTAGATCCTACTGCTGCTGTTGGTATCGCAGTACCTTTTGCTGTCTTTATGCAAAGTTTAATTACTTTATATTTTACAATGTTTGTTCCTGTAATGCACAAAGTAGATGCAGAGATAGAATTAGGTAACGGAGAAAAAGCTGTTCCAAATGCAAATTATTTTGGAATGTTCGTTTTATTCGTTATGTATGCTGGTGTTGGAATTTTATTAACAATAGGCGGAACAAAATCTGCAGATCTTATTACTAAACTTCCAGAATGGATTACTCATGGTTTGTCTGTTGGTGGTGGTATGCTTACTGCTGTCGGTTTGGCAATTTTATTAAAAATCATGTTTGCAAAACGTTATGCTATTTATTTGGCATTAGGATTTATTTTAGTAACATTCTTCAAAGCTCCTATTTTACCCGTTGCTGGAATCGCTGTAATTGTTGCACTAATAGAATTTTACCTTGCTCAAGAAATCACTAGTTCTATAAAAAACAATACTCAAACACAAGGAGAAGAAGATGGAATCTAAACAATTATTAACAAAAAAAGAGCTAAATAATATGGCTTTTCGTTCTATGTTTTTACAAGCATCCTTCAATTATGAAAGAATGCAAGCTTGTGGTTGGGCATTTTCTATGCTCCCAGGATTGGTAAAGTTTTATAAAGATGACGAAGAAGGACTCAAAAATGCACTCAAAAGACATATGGAATTTTTTAATACTCATCCCTTTTTAGTTACTGCTATCTTAGGATTAGTATTAGCAATGGAAGAAAAAAAGGAAGATCCCGAAGTCATCCGTGCTTTAAAAGTCGCTTTAATGGGACCTTTGGGTGGAATTGGAGACGCTATTTTTTGGTTTACTCTGATTCCTATTTCCGCTTCTTTAGGTGCTGGATTAGCACTAGAAGGTAATGTTTTAGGTCCTATTCTTTTTATTGTTCTATTTAATCTTGTTCACCTTCCATTAAGATTTGGATTGATGCATTATTTTTATTCCTTTGGTTTAAAAGCTTTTGAAACACTTCAAAATGTTACTGTACACGTTCAAAAAGCAGCTAGTATCATTGGTGTTACTGTTGTTGGAGCCTTGATTGCTTCTTTTGTTAATGTTAAATTAGCATTAGAATTTAATGTTGGTGAAAAACTTGTTAATGTTCAAACAGAAATTATTGACGCTGTTATGCCCAATTTATTACCTCTTCTTTTGACATTAGGAATTTATCATTTAATAGCAAAAAAAGGAATGTCACCAACTACTATTATTTGGTTAATTATTGCTATTAGCTTAGTGCTATCTTTCTTAGGAATTTTATAAATTTATTAAATAGTATGAGGGAAGTACATGAAAGCACTTAAAGCAAAAAATATTTTTAATGGAACATCTTTTTTATCTAATGGTGTGATGATATGGGATAAAGACAAAATTATTGCTCTTGGTGATGAATCTTTATTAGCACAGTATAAGATAGAAGATAAAGATCTTATACATACAGATAATATGGTCATTCCTGGATTTGTAGATATTCAAGTAAATGGTGCTGGTGGGGCTGACTTCTATGGAGAAGGGCTCACTATAAAAACATTACACGAAATGTCTAAAACCTTATATAAATATGGTTGTACTTCGTTTTGTCCTACCTTAATAACAAGTACGGACGAAGATATAAACAAAGCATTAGATTTGGCGAATAGTTTGACAGATTCTACGGCGATGGGTGTTATTGGTTTACATATTGAAGGTCCTATGTTTTCTCAGGAACACAAAGGTGCTCACAATCCCAAATTAATAAGAGTCTTGTCTTCTGAATTGATAGATAAAATTTGTCAATCTAATGTTAAAATCGTATCTTTATCTCCTGAAGTAGCCCCTTTGGAGTATGTGACTCGTCTAACAAATGCTGGAATAAAAGTATCTGTAGCTCATACCAATGCGACCTTGGATCAAGTACGTAAAGCAGAAGCTAAAGGTTCTTGTTTGGGGACACATTTGTATAATGGGATGAGTAGATTTAATTCACGTGAACCAAATACTGTTGGGGCTTTACTCACGAGTAAAACTTCTTACTCTTCTGTAATTCCCGATGGAAATCATAGTGATTTTAGTTCTGTCATCATGGCACACAAATGCTTAGGCGATCGTTTTATTACTATTACCGATGGAATTTTGGCAATGGGAACAGATATCAAAGAATTCAAATTAGGATTTCAGAATGTTCACATAGACGAAAAAAACCGTTGTGTTGGTGATTACGGTGGACTAGCAGGATCGATGATTACCCCTATAGAATGTTTACAAAACTTAGTAAACTTTTGTGAGTTTTCTTTAGAAGAGGCGTTAGCTTCTTATACAAGTATCCCCGCAAAAGCACTAGGCATGGAAGATAAAATAGGAAATCTCGCTCCCAATAATGACGCAGATTTTGTTATTTTGGACGATGAGCTTAATGTCAAATCAGTCTATACAAAAGGAAATATTTTTTTATAGATAGTCATATTTTACAAACAAAAAACCCCCTCGATAATGAGGGGGTTTTTT
>CAMQVI010000109.1 GCA_947038195.1 uncultured Brevinema sp. | reverse complement strand
CTAGTACAGGAGTATTTGCTCCAGAAACTGCGTTTCCATCTGTAGTTTCACTAATTCCAACACCATCTAAAACTGCTAAAACAACAGGTCCAGGTCTTTTAAATCCATTTTTTTCTAATTTCAAATTCATGAATTACTCCATATTTTTTATTATATTTATATTTAGTATCTTATATCATTATAACCATTTTATTATTTTATTGCAAGACTATGGTATCATCTTTTTGTTTATTTTTATAATATATCTTGATTTATTACACCGATAAGCTTTATAATACAGTACTAAAGAATTAAGGATTTATAATTATGACTACCCAAATATACCTAGATAACAATGCTACCACACCTATTGACCCTATTGTTCTCACAATTATGAAACCTTATTTAGAACAAATATTCGGCAATCCTAATTCTTCTCACAGTATCGGATTAGCAACACATGAAGCTTTAGCTTTGGCATCAGATCAACTCTATGAAGCGCTCAATATCCCCGAAAAAGATACTCTTATTATGACATCTAGTGCGACAGAAAGTATTAACACCGTGCATAGAAGTGTTTTATCTGATTTTATCAAAAATAAAAATAATACTAAAACACAAATTATTACTTCTTCTATAGAACATTCTGCAGTACGAAAAAGTTTAGCTTATTTGGGTGAGTTTGGCATAGAGATTATTACTTTGCCCCCTATTAATAACAGTGTCTCTTTAGAAAGTTTTAGAGAACATTTTAATCCAGAAAAAACATTGTTGGTTTCTATAGGATTGGTAAATAGCGAAACAGGGATTATTCAACCGATTAAAGAAATAGCTGAATTATGTCATAAACATAATGTATTAATTCATACCGATGCTACTCAAGCTATAGGTAAAATCTCCGTTGACATTCAAGATCTTGATGTGGATTATCTATCATTCTCAGGGCATAAATTCCATGCTCCCAAAGGGATTGGAGCATTATATATCAAAAATTCTGCTCCACTTAATCCATTATTACACGGCGGTGGGCAAATGGGAGGATTTCGTTCAGGCACTCTGAATGTTGCTGGTATCATCGCTATGGGCGAAGCTCTAAAAATAGCAGGTGAAAAACTAGACTTACATAGTAAAAACATGCTACAATTAAGAGATCAATTTGAAGGATTTCTTTCTCAGATTCCTGATTGTATCATTTACGGTAAAGATCAACTGCGTATCCCAAATACCACTTTTTTTAATATCCCAAAAATAGATCACGATTATCTAGCTTGGTATCTTAACGACAATAATATTGCTGTTTCTACAGGATCTGCTTGTACTACCAAAACCATAGACTCAAGTTCAAAAACAGACTCTCATAAAGGAGTACGAGTAAGTTTATCACGATTTACGAGCCTAGAAGATATAACGACATTATTAAATGTCATTTCAACATTATTAAAATAATTAACATTTTAGGGGGCTATAATGCAAGTAGGTAAAAATACACATATCGATGAAAATGTTTTCATCAAACACAAAGACACTTTTGTAGCAGGGGATTATTGTAATGTTCTTAGTAACACCATGATTTCTCCACATACGACATTAGGGAATCACTGTTTAATAGATCGCTTTGTTTTAATCGCAGGATCTAATTATAAATTCACTATGGAAGATTTTTCTGGATTAGGTGGAGGAGTTAGGATTTGGCTTCAAAGTAATGACTATACCAATTCTCTCATTAGTACTAAAGCTCAAGTTACAGGTGATGTTACGATGAAAAAATATAGTGGTATAGGTTGTAATAGCGTGATAATGCCTAATAATATTATCCCTGAAGGAACAGTTGTGGGTGCTAATAGTTTTGTACCTCCTAATTTTCCTTTTGAAGAATGGAGTGTATATGTGGGTAACCCAATCAGAAAAATCAAAGACAGAAACAAAGAATCTGTTATGGCAGAAGTAGCAGAATTTTTAAAAGAATCAAAATAAATAATATTTTAAAATCTTAGGAGATACTCATGGAAAAAGTAGACGTAAATTTTGACGAACTAAGCTTAGTTCAAAAATTAAGAGTCATAGAATCAGAGTTAGACAAACATGTTCGCCCTATGCTAGTTATGGATGGTGGAGATATGGAGTTAATCGATCTTAAAGAAGATGGAGAAAATCTATTGTTATTCGTTGAATTTATGGGTGCTTGTAATGGTTGTCCTAGTGCATCTGGTGGCACACTCATGGCTATACAACAATTCTTAAATGTAAGAATTTCTGAAAAAATAGAAGTGATCCCTGCTCAATTCAAAGATTTAGATCTCGTATAATACTTGTATAATTAAAAAAGCCCTGAAATTTCAAATGATTTCGGGGCTTTTTATTTTTAAGTGTAATTTTTATTTTTGCTTAATTTTTTTTGTGATAATAAACAAACCACCTTTTGTATCAATCATATCCATAATTTCTTTTTTTAGAGAAGATGGTGTTGTAGTTGATGTTATAGTATTATTTTGTAATACCAATGTCTTGATTGTCTTTTCGTCAACTTGTACCACACCTATTAAACTTGGTGAGTAATCATCATCTATACGATAAAGAGCATAATTTTGATCTTGATCTACCATAGCATAAGGCATATTCGTAGTGCCTAATAAAGTCCCGACATCAAATTTTATATCATTAGGCATAAAATATATTTTTTTATTCTTAGTGTCTTTGCTCTTCCATTCTGTATTAAACAATTTATCTCCCATTAACAAACTATCGTCCATAGGGATAGATGGTGTGCAGGCATTTAAAAATAAAATAAAAAATAAAATAAGTTGTACTTTCATTACAAGCTCCTAAAACAAATAAAAAATAAAGCCCTAAAAATCATGAGATTTTTAAGGCTTTGTGTTATATTATTTTTTTTTCATTACCACAGCCATCATCTCATGTACTTCTTTGTAGCCTGCTAAAGAATTAGAAGAACTAATAACAGATAATTTAATGGTATCATTACTTTCTATAGATAATCCAAACACTGTGTTTTTTTCTGGAGTATAAACATTAAAAACTGTGAAATTTTTATCCTCTTCTAACATATCAACAGTACCATTAGAGATAACAGAACTTGAGCTCATAGAAGCTGTTGCTGTCCCATTCATGATACGGATATTTCCGTCTGGATAAGAAGGCATTTCCCAATAGGTGTTTTTTATCTTTGATAACACTTTAGATTTTTTTCCACCCGATCCATTATCATCAGAACCACAAGACATGATTAAAAAAACTGACATCATAAGTAGTATATTTCTCATTGAAAATCTCCTTTAATACTTGTATTTATTATTATACTATAGTATA
>CAMQVI010000108.1 GCA_947038195.1 uncultured Brevinema sp. | reverse complement strand
GTTGCTCTTGCTGTTATAAAACAAATGTTTAACATTTCTCAATGGCTTACTCTTCCTAATTATACAGAACTGTTTCATGTATATGAATCTCTTACAGTATTTACATTATTTATCTTTCTGGTGGCATTGTTTTTTTGTACGCCTATGTATAGTTTATGGAAATCTAATTTATTAGAAAAAAGAAAAAATATAATAAATATGAGTGAGATGGGGTTATTATTATTATTATTCGCCTTAAGTACAAATGTACTCTTAGATCAAAATAGTATACCATTTATCTATTTTCAATTTTAGGAGCATGAGATGAAAAAAACAATATTTTTACCTATTTTTTTAATTTTATTAGTATTTCCTAATATAACAAATAAAATAGGGCTAAAAATCAGATCTGTACTCCAATTACAAGTAGGACCAGGTCGTGATTTTGAATTTCCTTTTAGATATCTTAAACATTTTAGACAGGATTATCTTCTAATAGCAACCCAATTAATAGATTTATCCAAAGAATTAGAAAAAAGAGATATAACATTACACCCTGTTTTTTTTGAAGGACCTAGAGATAATAATAATGATGTGCTTAATCCACTACAGTCAAAAATATTTTATAATTTTTTAGAACAGGATATTTCACAATTTAAAAAAATATATACTAATAAAAGTATTTTTAGTTACGAGGTCATGAAACAATACCCTGAAGAATTTACCAAAAAATGTGAATATCGTTATATGAGACAAGATGGGCACTCTTCTCCAAAAGTAAGTTTCTATACTTATAGAGCATTAATAGAGCAAATGGGAATGAAACATAATTGGAGTAATGTTGAATTTAAAAAACACACAGATGGCTATTCTACGGAGCTAATTCCTTTCCTTTCTAATATTAGTATAATGAATTTGGGAGACGTAAATACTACGGAAGAAGTGCCCAGAATGCAAAAATATTTCTTAGTGCAAACGAATTCTTATAATTATCGGCGTACACAATATCCAGATGCGATTAATCCTAATACTATACTAATATTTGGAGATTCATTTTCTTTATTTAGTGTAAATTATTTTACCCATTTTAAGACAGTATACTTTATACGATTTAATCTTCTAGGACATAATTATTTTGATTTAAATCAATTTTTAATAGATCATCCAGAAATTGATGATATTATCCTACAAACGGCTCAAGGAGCATTACATACATATTATCCAGAAATACAAAAACTAATTGATAATTTACAAAAATAGAGCTATTTAATATAGCTTATATCTACTAAGCAAATATTGTTTTAGAGATACTCCCTGTTGTTCAATCTTAGCTAATTTATAAATAAAAAAAGAATATATCTCCCTCTATCTAATTTGATAGGGGGAGATATCAATCTAAAACAGTCATTTAAGAGAATTAAGTAGATTTTTATCCTAAAATAAGCTACAATTATTCAATCACTATAAAATTTAGGAAAAAAAATGATAACTAAAATTTCTATAAAAAACTATAAAAAAATCAAAGACGAAAGCATAAACTGTAATAAAATAAATATCTTTGTAGGTACGAATAACTCTGGTAAGTCCAGTATATTAAGTGCCATTCATTTCGCCTTGACCACATGGAATCCCAACGTAATCGAACAAAAAATATCTCCTAAATCCTCTAAACATATTTATAAAACCCCTTTTAGTAATGAAGAATTATTATTTTTACCCACGGGAGAATTTGGGGATATTGCTTATAGCAGTTTACCTTTTGACGCTAACGTAAATAGCACCTCCCCCAAAGTCAACAAGGTCCCTATGAAATTTGAGTTTTGTTTTAATGAAAAAAATGATGAGCCTAAAACCATGTCCATAACCTTCTCCACACAGGTAAGATCTTATATCATGGTATCCAACACAGAAACATTATGGGACGAGCAAAAAAACAAAAACGAGCTACATAGTGCTTATGCCCCAGGGGTTTCGGGAATATCCTACAATGAAGAGTTTTTAGGTATAAAAAAAACACAGAGAGATTCCTTTCATTTTGGTACAGCGGGACAAGTATTCAAAAATATCCTCTATTTACTCTATCAAGATAAAAACAAACAAGAAGCCTTTGAAAAAGATTTAGAAATGATATTTGATACTAAATATAAAATAAATGTTTTAAAAGAGTCTTACCAATTTTTCATTGATATAACGGTAGATACTCTCTATGAAGACTCTAAAGACCAAAAAGAAAAAACAAAATCTATCCCTATAAACCAAATGGGCGTAGGCTTTTTGCAAATTGTCCAAATACTAGCCTATAAACACCTCTACAATCCCAAAGTATTAATCATCGATGAGCCTGAAAGTCACCTTCATGGTACTTTAATAAAAAAAATATTAGCTATCTTTGAACAATGGATATCTAATGAAAAATCTCCTATACAGATTTTCTTCAGCACGCATTCTAGCCAGCTCCTCCAATTCATTGCGGATTCTCGAGTTGCAGACCAGTATCAAGCTTTCATCATGAACGAAGGTAAGGCGACACCTATGCCTATAACGAAAGATTTATCTCTTATCATTAATATGCTAGGCGACATCCCCATAGTAAAAGACAAGATACTTCTGCTCAGTGAAGATAAAAAGACAGAGCTTTTAGAAAAAATCCTAGTAGCAATAGACCCCCATTATTCTGCCTATATCACTATCTATTCTTCTAATGGCGCTGGAAATCTAAAACAATATAGCGAAGTATTGAATAAAAACCACCCCAATCTAAAAATAATCTACCACTTAGATCTCGACCTTGCCGAAATGTACAAATCAAGACTCAAGGGAAATGTTTGGATTACAGATGAGTTATGTATAGAGGGTTACTGGATACAGTATGATAATTTGATAAAATTATTAAAAGAAAATAATATACTAGATTCTGAAATAGAATCTAAAATCTCCAAAATATTCACGGGGCAATTCTTCGCAACTTATAAATCTTGGGTGTCTAATTGTCTCTCTAATGAATATTCGGATAATGAAGAGGCTTTTCTCTTGTCTTTAGAACAAAATCATAAAAAATACCTTACCCTAAATTCTAATAAAGACAGGATAAAATATATACTACAAAATCTCAAAATCTACAATAAAGAATACCCTAAGAGTGGATTGAGCCAAATTTTAAAAGAACGATTGCTCAAGAGAATAGGAAGTAGAATAAGCGTGAAAAATCTCATATATCCCAAGATTTATGTAGAATCATTAAATAAAATCATCCAATCCCTGCGTCCTAAAAAGGGACTCATCTCTCAAACAGACTTACAAAATCAAGCCAAAGCCCTTAAGAGAAAACCCCTCTAA
>CAMQVI010000107.1 GCA_947038195.1 uncultured Brevinema sp. | reverse complement strand
ATGAACGTATTCTTTGGTCTAGTTCTTTCCAAAGAAAATACATTTCAATTGCATCGTAGAATCTTGCTTTATCTACAGTTACTAAATCTAATGCCATTTAATTATGTGGAGTGCATAGTCCCACGAATACAGTATAGCATAAAAGAATAAAAAAATAAAGCTAATAACAAATAAAAAACACCACTCACAATTAGGGCGGTGTATGTTTTGTTTATTATATAATATTTTATTAGGATTTACAATAGAGTTATTGACAAAACCATGTATATAAGATAAAATATAGTAATGATTTATAACAAAAAGAGGTGAATTATGAAAAATATACTTGTCATCGGAGGAGCTGGATATATAGGCTCTCACACCGTAAAACAATTACTAAAACAAAACTACAATGTCATTGTGCTTGATAATTTGAGCAAAGGCTACAAGGCTTCTTTAGACGCTATTGATCCTAACATTCCTTTGATTGTTGGCGATCTCGGCGACGAAAAATTACTTTCTGAAATTTTCACAAAGCATAATATCCACACCGTTATGCATTTTGCTGCACTCATCGAAGTCGGTGCTTCTGTCTTTAATCCTGATGTTTATTACGATAATAATGTCACTAAGGTGCTTACTTTATTAAACACCATGAAAAAGCATCAAGTCAATAACTTTGTATTTAGTAGTACGGCTGCAACATTTGGCAACCCTCAAGAAGATAAAATCTCAGAAACCCACCCTCAACTACCTATCAACCCTTACGGCAGTTCCAAACTCATGGTAGAGTGGATCCTAAGAGATTATGCTCATGCTTTCCCTGAATTTAACTACTGTATTCTTCGTTATTTTAACGCTTGTGGTGCTGATTTTGACGGTAACATAGGGCCTTCTTATGATCCTGCAGCTTTATTGATCACAGTCACTTTACAAGCTGCTAATGGTAAAAGACCTTCTATCAAAATATTTGGCACAGATTACGATACCCCCGATGGTACTGGTGTGAGAGATTACATCCATGTTGTCGATTTAGCACAAGCTCATATTTTGGGTATGGAAAGAATGGTCAACGAAAAAGTTAGTGATTCTTACAATCTTGGATCTGGACAAGGTAATTCTGTAAGAGAAGTCATTGATATGTGTAAAAAAATCACAGGGATAAATTTCAAAGTAGAAGAAACTACTCGCAGAGAAGGCGATCCAGCACTTTTAGTAGCAGATCCTAGCAAAGCTGGGAAAATACTAAACTGGAAAACACAATATCAATTAGAAGATATGGTTAAAACGGCTTGGCATTGGGAACAAAACAAAACTTATTAAGATTTTAAAAGGAAATATATGAAATTATTAATCTTATTCTTATTACTTACTCAATCTGTATTCGCTCAGAATTCTGCAGTTTTTCCTGAAGACACAACTGATTTCTCTCGATCTTACGACAAATCTCAAAATAATTCTCAAGCAGAGATATCTGATTCACTGGGTGAGGCACTTATGGATACAGTTGGTGTGGTAGTTGTAGACAGCATCATAAAAGGCATACAAAAATATACCCCAGGGAAAACAGAATTTAACGATATTAAAGCACAACATTGGGTGGCGGTGACTTTTGGAGTGGAAGGGGTGACTTTTCCTTTTCTTCAAAATACAACACTTCCTTCATTGAACATAGGTGCGGAATTATTTCTCGGAAAGGGTTTCTATTTTTATAGTAAGATAGGCACTTATACGACATTACCAGAAGATAAGCTTTACAATAAGATTAATTACGGATCTGGTCTAAATTTAGTGGTAGGATTTGGTGGCTATATCTATAATGATAGAAGTTGGACTACAGGACATGGCTGGTCTATCATGCTGAATGGTGGTATTGCCTATAGGCTTGCTTCAGGATTTCCTTCTGAAGGACTTGATCAAACTATACCTATATCTCACAACATAGGCTTTGAATTAAATATGAAATTTAATTATAATTTTTTTCAATTTTTAGGTGTCTCTTTTGGTCCTTATTTTGCTTATTATGCTTATGAACAACACGCCATATCCTATGGTATTACTATTGGATTGATACTCTAATATTTTTATAAAAAACAATTAGAAAGGAGAAAGAAATGTTTAAAATAGAAGTTAACGAAGATATTTGTTTGGAGTTGTTAGATTTACACCACACTCAGGATATTTTTGATTGTTGCTCTAGTCAAAGAGAATACTTGAGTAAATTCCTTCCATGGGTAGCTTATATCAACAACATTCAAGATACAAAAAACTATATCATCCAACAAAAAAAGAATTGGGCTGAAAATAAAAGCTTTGATTGTGCTATTGTCTATCAAGGCAAAGTATGTGGAATTGTAGGAACTCACGAAATACCAAAAGCTCATGGCACAGCGAGTATAGGTTATTGGCTCTCCAAAGATTTTCAAGGGAAACATATCGTAACCCCTTCTGTCCACAAATTAATAGAAGTGTTGTTTAACTATTATTCTTGTCATCGTATTGTAATTCGATGTGCTACTGACAATGAACACTCTCAAAAAATAGCAGAACGCTTAGGATTCCAAAAAGAAGGTATTCTCAGAGGTGCTGAATATATTAATGGTGCTCATAAAGATCATTTCATTTTTTCTTTATTAAAAACGGATATTCAATAGTATAGATGTTGAGAAAGGGTAGAAAATGGGAAGACCTACAACAAAATCAGATCTAATAGATGGTGCAACTATACAATTTGCAAAATTATGGAAGTTGATAGATACAATGTCAGAGAAAGAGCAGAATTCTGTGTTTCTCTTTGAAGATAGGGATAAAAACTTACGAGATATACTTATTCATTTATATGAATGGCATCAAATGGTAAAAAGTTGGCATCAGATCGGTACTATTGAAAGAGGTATCCCTGCTGTCCCTGGTGAGGGATATACATGGAGAACACTCCCTGCTTTGAACATGAAAATATGGGAGAAATATCAAAATATTCCACTGTCTGATTCAAAAGAAATGTTAGAAAAAAGCCATAAAATGATTTTACATTTAATTGAGCAACATACTAATGATGAACTATTTTCTAAGGAAGTATACCCATGGACAAAGAGCACAACTCTAGGAGCTTATTTTGTAAGTTGCACCTGCAGTCATTATGATTGGGCAATGAAAAAAATTAAAAAGCATATTACATTGTGCAAGAAAAGCTAATATAACTAATCAAAAAAAACACCCATACTAAAGCAAGTGGCAGTCACCCCTCGCACCCGTATGGGTGTGTTTTATTATAATAAATTTTACAGAATATACACAGTGAAAATGTGAGCTATATGTATATATTAGATTATTTTTGTACCATGGATTCTATATGCTCCTGTTTGTTCGGCAACATATTGATAATTTTCTTTAGTGATACCAGCTCCTG
>CAMQVI010000106.1 GCA_947038195.1 uncultured Brevinema sp. | reverse complement strand
CTAGAGACCAAAAAAACACCCCTAAAGAAGAAAAAGATTCTGAATAAATCTTCTACACAGAGAAAAAATAATTCTAATAAAAGCCCCTACATTATGTGGGGGCTTTTTTACTTTTGAACTAAAAGGTAAAGTGGTAAATCTTTCTAAGATATTTTTATAATAGATTAATCTTGAGGGTAGATAAAAATATCTTTGTATTGGGATGGGAGTTGCTCGTAGTTAGGAGGTTTCATATCCATAAAAATATGATCGAAGTATTCTATAGGGCATAAAAAACAGAAACTTGTCTTATTAAATTTGCTAGAGTCACAAACGAGCCATTTTTTGCTAGAGTTCTTCATCATACTTTCTTTTATAGCTACAATATCGGTATTAGAATCATAGACACCTTGTTTAGGACTTTCAAAATTTAAAGCCACGATTCCCATGATAGAAATATCTACATTATAATTATTGATCATATCACAAACTGAATTTCCTATGGTGTAATGGTCTTCTTTCCAAAAAATCCCACCTAAAAGAAATAGAGTAATATTAACACTGTAGCACAAAGTGTTAAGAACTTCAGGGGAGTTAGTAACTATAACCAGCTTATAAGGGTGATTAACTAGTGTTTTTGCTATCTGTATACAAGTAGTAGAGCCATCCATAAAAAGGGAAAGACCATGAACTCTAGGAAGTTTTTCTACTATTAGTTTGGCGATAGCTTCTTTTTTATCAATATTTTCTCCTTTTCTAAATTCAAACATGTTATATCCTGCAAAAGGAAGCTCAACATTTAATGTGGAAGAGGGAAGGTGATATGCCCCCCCATGGGTTCTTCTTACCTTCCCTTGCTTATCCAAGGCTTTAATATCGTTTCTGATCGTGTTAGTGGAAGCCCCAAGTTTTGACGATAATTCATTGTTGCTAATATATTTAGATTCTTTGAGAATATTAAGTATCTGTTCCCATCTTTTATGGTTCATAAAGGATTCCTGTAAATTATAGTTGTAATTGATTATAATATATATTGTAATTAATTACAACTAGAAAAAAGGCTCTTGATAATTTATCAAGAGCCTTTTTTCTAGTTTTTATTTACCCTTTTGGAAATACATTTAAGATTAACAGAGTAGTAATAGCAATCGCCACTGCTGGCGGATCAATATGAGTATCCTGATACTTATTAAAAGTACGTACTCCTAAAAATTCGAATAGGACACAAGCCAACACACTTGCCATTATGCCATAAAGAGGATCACCTGTATGAACAGCGGCAACGCCTGCGGTTACAGTTAGGTGGTGAGTTACAGGACCCTCTCCAGGAGTGGTATATAAAAATATGAGAGAAAAAGCACTAATAACAAACCCAATTTCAGGAATTTGCAAATTAATAGCAGCAAAGCTGACCGTACTCCCTAGACCTATTGCTATCAAAATATTAAAGAGCAATTCAGATCCTAGTATTGTATAACGACCACTAGAATCTTGATTACTTAGTTCTTTAGACCCTATAAGCCCAGAGCTGCCAAACATCAAGCGACAAATAATACCACAAGTTACCACTGTTAATGCTACTGTATCAATGGGTGGCAAGAATTGAGCATAAAGATTGTTAATAAAATAGCCAATTATCCCAAACAATCCTGCTATCACTAAGACCAAAGGGTCTTTTGTAAACATCAAAGGGGTATTGACATCAGCCCCTGTAGTAATATACTGCTTTTTATTACCCGCATAGGCAGCAGCAGCTACCCCGCCGACGAAAGCTACATGAGGCCCAAAGAAGGGGCCAAAAGCAATATCTGTTAGAATAGAGGTGTTACCGTTGGCGACAATTGCTCCAACTCCCACTAAACCCGTTAACCCTACCATGATAAAAGCTCCAGTTCCACTCAATAAAGCTCCAAATATGCCACCACCAAAGGCGGCTAAAATTAAGTATAAATTCATCATTCTACTCCTAATTTTTGTATTGATATAAAAGATCTTGTTTATTAATAAATCTTTTTATATCTGATATTATCATTTTTGTATGATTTGTTAAAACTTCCGTTGTCGCTCCTGCGATATGGGGGGTCATCACTACATTTTTCATATCTAGGAAAGGATGATCTCCAGGAAGGGGCTCTACCTCAAACACATCTAACCCAGCTCCAGCAATTACTTTATTTTGTAGAGCCTCTATAAGAGCCTTTTCGTCTACGATAGCAGCTCTTGCTGTATTAATAAAATAAGCACTACTTTTCATTTTACTAAAAGCTTCTTTATTGATAATATTTGTAGTAGCAGGGGTGACTTTCAGGTGTGCAGTAATAAAGTCTGATAGAGATAAGACGGTGTCCCAATCACCTACTTTTACTCCTATTTCTTCGATATCCACCTCAGAGAGGTAGGGATCAAAAATTAATAGCTCCATACCAAATGCTCTAGCTATTTTACCCACTCTTCTTCCTATACTGCCATAACCTATAATCCCTAGGGTTTTTCCTTTTAGTTCACAGCCTTTAAAAACAGAGTAAGGACTATCTACTGTAATATCCCATACTACATCCGCTCTTAAACCTTCTTTGGTTTCTTTTACAACTTCCCCTGTAAACTCTCTATTGATTAAAGAATTATGTCCTTGGGGAATATGCCTAGCTACAGATAACATAAGACCGAGGGTCATCTCAGCAGCGGAGTCAGAATTTCTCCCTGGAGTGTATAAAACAGGTATTTCTTTTTCCTTGGCATATTTAGTATCTATGTTTACAGGATTTGCTCTTGTACAGGCTATGAGCTTCAGTTTTGGGGCACTGTCTATTACTTTTTTAGTAATATCATCGTAAGAAGTAATAATGATTTCTACATCTTTTACCAATTCACACAATTCCTCTTCTGTAAGCTTAGGGAGACCTTTTGCCCACCCTTCTATTTTAACCGTACCTAGTTTTAATAATTCTTCTAATCGATTATCATGTTCTGCGGTAAATAAAATATTCATTTATGTTCCTTCCTTTAATTATTTTGAATATATCTGGCTCTTGATTGCCATACAGGGGTATAAGCTTCTCTAGCCTCTAAGTATACGGTCATAAGATTTTTGTATATTTCGTTATTCTCTTTATTAGGAGAGTAAGATTTCTCTATATTATTAGTAACTCGCTCAAGGTCTTTAATATCCTTATAACATCCTGTAGCCAATCCTGCTAATAGAGCTACCCCCTTGGCACCAAATTCAGATCCTTTTTTAACAATCACTTCAGCATTGGTAACATCGGCAATAATTTGAGCCCAAAGACCACTTTTAGCGCCTCCTCCTGTTAAAAATACTTTAGAAATAGGATAAGACTTAATACAATCTTGTAAAGAGTATGCCAAACCTTCATATACAGCTCTTTCTAAATGTGATCTTGTCGTTCCAAAATTTATTCCCATAAAGCTGGCTCTAGCATCAGCATTATAAA
>CAMQVI010000105.1 GCA_947038195.1 uncultured Brevinema sp. | reverse complement strand
TTTTTAATTGGTGTATGGGATTTATTCCGTAAAATGTTTGTGGTTGTCAGATCACGACATGCTTTTAGAGATACATTCTGGCACTGTCTGTTAAAAGCTTTCTTTTAGGCGCTGACCCCTAAAAGATAAAAACCCACCCCAGAAGCGTGTCACTTGATAAATTGAGGAAATCTTTATAGTTTACTAAAAGATGTTTTTGTTTACATTTCTTTGAAAATGCTTGACAAGACACCTGTTTTACTATATAATAATACATATAATCGATAGAAATATGTAAAAATATGATTGATTAAATAAACCAAAAAGTGTAAAAACTTAAAATTAAAGGAAGAGGTTATCTGATGCCCACAATTAACCAGTTAGTGCGTTTTGGCCGTAAGACTCAAGAGAAAAAAACTAAATCTCCTGCTCTTAAAGCTAATCCTCAAAGAAGAGGTGTTTGTACTCGTGTTACTACGATGACACCTAAAAAACCAAACTCAGCTCTTCGTAAAATCGCTCGTGTGCGTCTTACGACAGGTGTTGAGGTAACTGCTTACATACCGGGTATAGGACATAACTTACAAGAACACTCCGTTGTATTAATACGTGGTGGACGTGTAAAAGACTTACCAGGGGTACGTTATCACATAATCCGTGGCACTCTTGACTCCATGGGTGTAGACAAACGTAAGCAAGGTCGTTCCAAATACGGATCCAAACGTCCTAAAAACTAGATTTCTAGTTTTAAAAAATTAGAATGTTTTAATTCTAATCGGGTCAGTGCAAGGCTGACAAAAAACAAAAATGTTAGTTATCAGTGTCTGAGTAAATAACGATAGTTATTGAAGCAGTTTGCTAATTAGCGAATAACAGAAGAGGTCTTGTATGCCAAGGAAAAAAGTCGAAGGTCATTTTCGCCCTTTAGCACCAGATGCAAAGCATAATAGTATATTAGTTACTAAGCTTGTGAATCGTATCATGTTACATGGTAAAAAAAGTTTAGCTACTTCTATTGTATATAGTGCAATGGACTTTTTAGCAGAGAAGACGGAAGTCACTGCTTTAGAAGCGCTCGAAACAGCAATCAACAACGTTAAGCCTCCAGTAGAGGTAAGATCAAGACGTGTTGGTGGAGCTACATACCAAGTGCCTGTGGATGTTCGTACAGAACGCCAGTTAGCCTTGGCTCTTAGATGGATCGTCGATTTCGCAAGAAAAAGAAGAGAGCATTCTATGGAAGAAAAATTAGGTAAAGAGTTATTTGACGCTTTCAATGGTAGCGGTGCTACTATTAAAAAACGAACTGATACACTCAGAATGGCTGAGGCTAACCGCGCCTTCGCTCATTATAAGTGGTAGTCATATATAATGGAAGATTTGTTTGAGTATTGCCCACATTGCGGTGAGCCAGGAGTTGATCTCGATTGGGACAAATCCTGCCCAGCATGCGGTGGGGCATTTGAAAATTAAGAGGTTATAATAATGGCTGAAAAACAGTTTGCCAAAAATAAATTAAGAAATATAGGAATTGCTGCTCATATTGATGCTGGTAAAACTACCATCACAGAGCGTATCTTGTTTTTCACTGGTAAAACCCATAAACTTGGGGAAACCCATGAAGGTGCATCTGAGATGGACTGGATGGAGCAAGAGAAAGAGCGTGGTATTACTATTACTTCTGCTGCAACGACTTGTTATTGGGATGATATTAAAATCAATATCATTGATACACCAGGACACGTGGATTTTACGGCGGAAGTCGAACGTTCCCTTCGTGTTTTGGACGGAGCAGTAGCCGTTTTTGACGTAGCTGCAGGGGTAGAACCCCAATCCGAAACAGTTTGGAGACAAGCTAACAAATATAACGTGCCACGTTTAGCGTTCATGAATAAAATGGACAAAATGGGTGCTGATTTTATGATGTCTATCGAATCCATGTCTCAAAAACTTGGAGTCAAGGGCACACCTGTTCAAATTCCTATAGGATCTGAAGAAAAATTTCAAGGTGTTGTAGATCTTGTGGAAATGAGAGCTCTCCTTTGGAATGATGAAGATGATAACCTTCAATACACAGTTGCTGAAATTCCTGCTAATATGCAGGAAGATGCAGAATTGTGGCACCATAACCTTGTAGAAGCTATTGCAGAAGCCAATGATGACTTAATGCACAAGTTTTTAGAAGGGGAAGATTTGACAGTTGAAGAAATCAAGCTTGGTATTCGTACCATGACTATCGATGGTCGTCTTTATCCTGTATTTTGTGGGGCTGCCCTCAAAAACAAAGGGATTCAGCCTCTTTTAGATGGTGTTAATAACTACTTACCTTCCCCTGTGGACATTCCTCCTATGGTAGGAACCACCCCTAGTGGAGAAGAGTCAGTTCGTAAGCCAGAAGATAAAGAGCCTTTATCAATGCTCGCTTTTAAAGTGATGGTTGACCCTTATATTGGTAAACTTGTTTTTGCTCGTATTTATTCTGGGGTTCTTGAAAAAGGATCTTATGTATTAAATGTTAATAAAGACAACAAAGAAAGAATCTCTCGTATCATGCGTATGCACGCTAATAAAAGAGAAGAAGTAGAATCTGCAAGTGCAGGTGACATTGTCGGTGTTGTAGGTATGAAAGATACCATAACAGGTGATAGTGTTACAGCAATAAATGCACCATTATTCTTAGAGGCTATTGACTTCCCAGAACCAGTTATCGCTGTTGCTGTTGAGCCAAAAACCAAAGAAGATATGGACAAACTCGGAGAAAGTCTCCGTAAATTGCAAGATGAAGACCCAACATTTCGTGTTGCAACTGATGATGAAACAGGACAGACAATCATATCTGGTATGGGAGAGCTTCACTTAGAAATTGTTTGTGATAGACTCAAAAGAGAACATAAGGTTGAAGTTAATATCGGTAAACCTCAAGTTGCTTATAGAGAAACAATCACAGGAAAAGCTGGGGAAGATTTCAAATACGCTAAACAGTCCGGTGGTAAAGGTCAATATGGTCACGTTGTGATCGAGGTTGAACCATCTGAAGTCGGAGAAGGATTTGTATTTGTTGATGACATCAAGGGAGGGAAAATTCCTAAAGAATATATCCCTGCTGTTCAAAAAGGTTGTGAGGAATCTCTTTCAAACGGAGTTCTTGCTGGATACCCCGTAGTAGACGTTAAGGTTCGTTTATATGAAGGTTCCTACCATGATGTTGACTCCTCAGAGCTTGCTTTCAAGCTAGCTGGATCCATGGCAATGAAAGCTGCTATGCAAAAAGCTAACCCTATTATCCTTGAGCCAATGATGAAAGTCGTTGCTATTGCTCCTGATGGATATGAAGGATCTGTAATGGGTGACCTTTCAGGACGTCGTGCTAAGATTACAGGTACCGATGCTAAGCACGGTGCTAAAGAAATCAACTGTCACGTTCCTTTAGGAGAAATGTTCGGTTATGCCACTGATATCCGTTCTATGACCCAAGGTCGTGGTACCTATTCTATGGAATTCTCTCACTATGAGCCCCTACCGAAGAATCTTTGGGAAGGACTTAATAAGTAAGTTTTCTTAGAAAATATTAATAAAATAGTTATTTCTTAAACAATGTGTAAAAAGAAATAACAAAAAAAACAAAATATATGCCAATAGGCTGGAGGATTTGAATGGCTTCATTTGATCGTTCTTTACCACATTTAAATGTGGGGACACTTGGTCACGTTGACCA
>CAMQVI010000104.1 GCA_947038195.1 uncultured Brevinema sp. | reverse complement strand
TCAGCTACAACATCTATTACTCTTAAATTTAATACTTTTTCTCCATCCGTACCTACTAAAGCACGAACAGGACCCCCAAAACCACCAGAAACTACAGAAAATACTGTCATAACAGGTGCTCCTGTTGTTTTGTCTGTAATATAAAAACGAAGCATTTCATCTTTATCAAAATAGGGTAAGAGTTCTTCTCTTTTATCTTCATCTAAAGAAGATAGATCATTTTTTGTAATATTTTTTTGTGTTATCGTGTATATACTCACGTTATCACCCAACATTCCTTCAACATCAGCTAAAGGGTTTGGTGCTTGATAAGTTACATTATAGACAAATAGCATCAAAAAAGTCATTAAACCCGTAAATAATGTTAAATATAAAACATTATAAATGTGAAATATAGGGGAACCAATAGGTGCATCTTTTAACATTTTTATTTCCTTATTTATTATTTTTATTATTGAGCATATCTTCTAGATCAAAAGCTTCATGAATGGTTTGTGCGATTGCATCGGAAGTTGCTGTAGCACCAGAAAGTGTATCCACTGCTGTCCATTCTAAAGAGTTAAGAGGAATATCAGCTAGTTTTTTACCGGAGAATTGTTTTAAGAATTTTACTTCTGCGGCATTTTGACCGTAACCTTCTGTTTGAGTAGATAGATCCATCGCTCCAAGTCCTAAAATTTCATCACCTGAAATGATAGTCATCATTGTAAGAAGACCGCCTTCATAACCTTCTGCAGAGGTATGATAAGCATTAGCAATGAGTTTTCCCAATGGATTATGGATACCATAATACACTCTTCCACTAGGATGTGGATGAGGAATAACCGTACCGACACTTTCTTTAGGGAGAATATTTCTCACTTGCACTTCATGTAATGGAGTACTAAAGAATTTTTTAAAGACAAACATTCCTGTCAAAAACACTACTGTTAGAATAGCAAGTGTTATCAAGGTTTTTTTGATAGCTTGAGCATGTTTGTTTGCCGGATTACATAATTGATCTATAAATGGAATTAATAAATTAGAGCTTAATAAAGCAAAGGACACCCCTTCAGGGAAGGAAAACACTAAACGAATAGAAGTAACAATACTTACAAATAATAAAGAATAGAGGACTTTGGCTTGTACCGTACGAGGAGAGCTTACAGGATCAGTTTCCATATAAACACATCCTAGTAACGCTCCACCTGCTAAAATCCATATTAAAGGATCTCCTGCAAAAAAGCCTAAAGGCCCTATTCCCATAGGTCCAAGACGAGTAGCTCCAAAAACCCAACCAAAAACACCCATTAAAAAAATAATGAGTACGGGAACAAGAGGACTTATTACCCTTGTAATTACTAAATATGCTAAGCCTATTAAAATTGCAATTTTAGAAGTTTCTCCTAATGTTCCTGGCATATTTCCTACGAATAAAGCCCAATGATCAAAAAATTCAGAAGGAGCATTCATCCCTTCTGGCATAACTCCACTTTTGTACCAATTTTTAACAGTTTCTAAATAGGTAGTACCTGAAAGAACATCATAATTTGTATTTAATTCTGTAGAAAATGAATAGGGTGCATAAGCAGGTTGTGCTGAAGTAACTTTGTCATAAAAAGGTAATTGTTTTACATCTCTAACAAAAGTATAGAGTGTTGCTTCCCAATATGTTAGCCCAGCATGTTCCATTAAACTTGGAATTGTTGGACGAATTGATGTTGCCCATATCCCAGGGAAACCAGCAACAGGTAATAATCTACCTACTACAGCAGGGTTAATAGGATTAAACCCAACTCCACCAAAAATAATTTTACCTACAGCAATCCCAACAATACAAGTGAGTAAAAGGGGATATAATCCCAAACCCGGTCTCATATTTACAGAAATGACCAATCCTGTTGCAATAGCTGTGAGATCACCTAACGTAGATTCTTTTTGCATAATTTTATTCAAAACAAACTCTGTTCCCATTGAAAAAATTACACAAGCCACAGCTGTTCTTACCATTGCTAAACCAAAGAAATAAATTCCTGCTCCGATTGGAAACATTAATGCAATAATAAAATGTACCATCATTTTTCTACTTAGATTTTCCTTGTCTGCATAAGGAAATTCCTGTAGTATTTTATCCGAATATGTAGCGGTTGCCATATATCCTCCCTTATTCAATTATTATTTTTTATTGTTTTCTTTTTAACCAAGCATCGTTAGCTTCTGTCAACAATGTGTCATTATCACGCTCTATATAAAATATAGAATATTGTTGATCTCTATCCAAATCTATTAATAATGCTTTTGCTTTTTTAGTCCCCATTGATAAAAATGTAGTAGCTAACAAATCTGTTTCTTCTGCTTTTCCTTTTAGGACAACACTGACTGAGGCAAGATTATGAGTAACTGGTTTTCCTGTTTTAGGATTAAAAATATGGTGATATTTTTGTCCATCAACCTCAAAAAATTGTTCATAATCACCCGAAGTTGCAATAGCTTCTCCATCATATAAGGATATAACCTCTGCTACCTCTTGTCCATTAGGATTACGTATTCCTACTCTCCAAGGTATTCCATCAGGCTTTTCGCCATAGACTTTTACATTACCGCCAGCGTTTACAAAACCTGCACTAATATTAGTAATATTTTTGAGCATATCTACCGCAACATCTACAGCGTAACCTTTGGCAATAGCTCCTAAATCTAGTTGAACACCATTTTGTAAGAGAATACCATTATTGGTAAAAATAATATTACTCATTCCTACATGTTTTAGTGTATCTTTTATCTCTTGATCTGTTGGTATTCTTTTTTCTTCGTCTTGAAGATAAAATCCCCATAAACGAATAAGAGGATATACGGTAAGATCAAAAGCCCCATTACTTTGTTGATTTATTACTTTAGAACGAGCTATAAAATTAGATACTGTTTGGAATGTCTCAGGATTTACATCCTTTGAAATAAATCCTTCTTTGTTTAGAGTGGCAACAAAGCCCTCTCCTGTTGCCGAAAGATCATACTCTAGATCATCTAAAGTATCCCAAATATTATTAATTTTTGAGTTTAATAAAAACTTTGGAGTATTGGAATAAACTAAAATATCAAAAGTAGTATACATTATTTTTTTTTGATACACATATCTTTTAGATTCTGCTGAGGAACACATATTTAAAAATAATAAGATAGTACAAAAAATCAAAGATGTTTTATATGTTTTTTTCATGTATATTCCTTATCACTAACCAATTTACAACACTTGTATAACATTATAAATTATATTTTTAAAAATGTAAAGCTTTTATATAAAAACAATGTTTAAATATTTATTATATATATAATAATAAATATTTCCAAAAGCTGTTTTTATTTGATTTTTGGATTTCTTTTAATTGATTATAAATTTTATCTTCTATTTCTCTATCTGTATCTGTTAATTCTTTTTCTAAATATTTGTCATAAGTATCTGCTTCTACTTCAAAATGAAAGCTTGTCAGAATATAATGCCCTTTACCATAAGTACCAGATACTGCTGCTATTTTGTTATTAGAATAGGTGGCTAATATCTCCTCAGCTTTAGCTCCCAAAAATTCAGGGCCTCCATGATAATAGCTATAAAATTTTTCGTCATTACTTTGAGGAAGAGTTATTTCTACAATAGATTTTGAATTGCTTTGTTCATTATAATAAACACCATCAGTGAGTTCTGTTAAAGAACCCTTTGCTTGTCCTGAAAAAAAAGACAACTCTCTTTCTCCTACGATAGAATAACCCTCTCCTGTGAAGTCAATATCACTACACCCGTAATAAGCACCAGCACAAATACCCAAATAAGTCCCACCTTGCTGAACGAACTCTTTGATTTTTGTATTGCCTTGCCCATTTAATTTTTTACAATAAGCAAGATCTGCCCCACCAGGAATAA
>CAMQVI010000103.1 GCA_947038195.1 uncultured Brevinema sp. | reverse complement strand
TTTCTTATATGGAGTATTTTATGAAACAAATTCTTATTATTCGTACTAGATTTCCTAACACCAATGGTATCCGTAAAGGTAAACTCATAGCTCAAGGTGCTCATGCTTCTGTGAGTGCTGTTTTTGATGGGCTTTCACGTCCTGATACGGCACATCATGTAGAGCAATGGTTTACTTACGGACAAGCAAAAATCGCCGTAGGTGTGCACTCCGAAGAGGAGCTTTTAGAGCTTTGGGAAAAAATAAAAGCTACAGGACTAGCTTGTTCTATCATTAAAGATGCTGGTAAAACAGAATTTGGAGGTCAACCAACACTCACAGCCCTTGGATTTGGTCCTGCTCCTATAGACTTGATCGATCCTATCACAAGACACCTACCCCTACTATAAACATCTTTCTAATCACACAAACACAAAAAAAACAGTTCTAATAATAGAACTGTTTTTTATTTTGATAATAATATTTAGATTTCTTTTTTTAGTGTTCCTATGATTCCTGTTGTAATTAGTGTCCCTATTACAATAGATAAGATATAAAAACCAACATTCGTAATTAGTGGAAATACAAAAATACCACCATGAGGGGCTGGTAATTGGCATCCGAAGAACATTGATAAAGCACCAGCTACGGTAGAACCTACAATACAAGCGGGAATGACTATTAGAGGATGACTAGCTGCAAAAGGAATTGCTCCTTCTGTGATAAAACTAGCACCTAAAGCATAACAAGTTATCCCTGCTTCTTTTTCTGTTTCGTTAAATTTATTTTTGAAGATTGTTGTTGCTAAAGCTAAGGCTAATGGTGGTACCATACCTCCAGCCATAACAGCCGCATGGGGGAAATTATTACCAGCAGCGATGGCAGCTATACCAAAAGTAAAGGCAGCTTTATTTATAGGTCCACCCATATCTACCGCCATCATTCCACCTAATAAAGCTCCTAATAAAACCATATTAGTACTATTCATAGAATTCAAAAATCCTTCTAAAGCACTATTTAACACTACTATGTTTTTTAATAATGGAAATAATCCTAAGCCCATCAATAAGAGTCCAAAGACAGGATATAATAGTACAGGCTTGATACCTTCTAATGATTTAGGTAACTTAGCAAAAACTTTTTTGAGGATTACAATAGCATAACCACCTAAGAATCCAGCTAATAATCCACCAAGAAATCCACCGCCACTACTTGCAGCCAAAGAACCACCAACCATTGCGGGCATTAAAGCAGGTCTTTCCGCGATACCAAAGCCTATATAACCAGCTAATACAGGTATCATCAAGGAGAAAGCCCCTTTTCCACCCAAAGTGTTTAAAAATTCTGCAATAGGATTGTAATCAGCAGCACTCGGATCATGAGCAGTAATACCAAACATAAAGCCTAAAGCTATCAAAATACCACCACCCACAACAAAAGGTAACATATAAGAAACCCCTGTCATTAATTGACCATAAACGCCTTTTTTGGTACTAGGATTACTTTGATTTCCTTGTGCTGATGATATATAAAGAATAGGCAAGCTAGGAGATAATGCTTCTTTGATAATTTGAGAAGCTTCTCTTACCCCTCTTCCAGCACTGGTAGAAAGCATTTTTTTACCATTAAATCGGGATAAATCTAAATCTCTATCGGATGCAATAATAACTGCTTTCGCTTGAGAAATTTCTTGTTCTGTTAAAATATCTTTAGGACCATCAGAGCCATTTGTTTCTACACGGATAATAATATTTTGTTCTTTTGCTGCCTTTTTTAAAGCATCTGCTGCCATATAAGTATGAGCTATTCCTGTAGGGCAAGCTGTTACAGCAACAAAGTCAACCACTAACGAGCCTGTTGTAGTAACATCGCTAGCATCATTTTCTAAGGAGAAAACACCTTTATCTAAAAAATTCACAATTTCTTGAGGAGTAGCTAAACTTAATAAGCTTTGAATTCCCCCTTCTTCAAGTAACACTTGACTAATTTCAGAAATCACTTCTATATGAAGATTATTATTATGTTCTGGAAGTCCTAGCATAATAATTAAAGATACTTCTTCTCCCGTATCGGGATTCCAAACAATAGGGTTTTTTAAACGAGCAACTATTATTCCTGCTTTAGTAATATCTTTTAATTTTGCATGAGGCATAGCCACATGAGTGTCAATAACAGTAGGATCTATATCCTCTCTTTTTTGTAATTCTCTTAGTATTTGTTCTACAGAACTTGCGTGTCCTTGTTGAACAAAATGTGTTGCAATATGTTTTAGCACATCATTTTTAGAAGAAAAATCTAAATCTAATAAGATATTATCATTGTGTATTAAGTTCGTAACTTTATTCATCATATACTCCCCTATTTTTTTAGCTATAATTAGCTATTATCGTTTTCTAAAGAATATACACCCTTATCTAAAAAATGTACAATTTCTTGAGTCGTACCGAAATTTAATAATTTTCGTATTCCATCTTCTTCAAGTAACACTTGACTAATTTCGGAGATCACTTCTATATGTAGATCGTTATGTTGGTCTGTCAGACCTAGCATAATAACCAAAGAAATCTCTTCTTTAGTTTCAAGATCCCAAATTACAGGTTTTACCAAGCGAAGAATTACTATTCCTGCGTTGGTGATATCTTTTGATTTTGCATGGGGCATGGCTAGATGAGTATCAATAATAGTCGCTCCCATAGCTTCTCTTTTATACATTTCAGCCAGTACTAGTTCTACAGAGCTTGCATGCCCTTGTTCTACAAAATGTGTCGCAATATGTTTTAACACATCATCTTTAGAAGAAAATTCCATATTTAATAAAACATTTCTTCTACTTATTAAGTTAGTAACTTTATTCATAATTCACTCCCATATTTATTTATTTTTATACTAATTCGACTACCACTTTTTTATACAATTCATTAGCTGTTTCTAAGCTACAAAGATCATGGGAAAAAGCAGTTCCACTCCCACAAGCAATAGCATATTTAAAAGATTCTATAGCGTCTTGGGTATCAATATAGTGAGAAATAAAGCCAGCTATCATAGAATCTCCAGCACCGACACTACTAATTAAATTTCCTTTTAATCCCTCAGAAAAATAGATAAAATCTTGATAAAGAAAATAAGCGCCTTCACTACCTAAGGAAATAATTAAGAATTGTATATCATACTCTTTATACATTTTTTGAGCATATACTAAGGCCTCTTGATTGGTAGTTATAGCACAATCAAAAAACTCACTTAATTCTGCTTTATTTGGTTTTAACAAAAAGATATTTGGGCTAATAATAGCTTTTTTTAAAGCTTCTCCTCTGGTGTCGAGAACTATTTTAGTTTCTGAAGAAACAGTTTGAATTAATTGCAGGTATGTATCTATAGGTAAACTTGATGGTAGCGATCCTGATAATACAAGGTAATCCGTTTCTAGAGATTGTAATTTTTGTTTTAATAAGGTAAGCTCTTCAGGAGAGATATTAGGTGCTACTCCATGAATTTCTGTTTCTGTTTTTAATGTTTTTATTTTTGTATTAATGCGTGTTGTACCTTGAATGGGAACCTTGATTAAGATATCTTTTGTCAGTGATTGGATATAATTCCCTGTAAATCCTCCTAAAAAAGCAAGAGCATTACTTGGTTTTTTAAGATTTTTTAAAACATTAGAGACATTAATTCCTTTACCACCAGCGAAATATTCAGAGCCATTAGAGGATAAACTTTGCCCCTCTGTGAGGATATCTAAGCTAAGATGATAATCCACTGCTGGATTTAATGTAACTGTCGTAATCATTTTCCACCTCTTTTTAAATAAAAATAGATAGATCCTCTTAAAAAATCTATCTATTTTATTGTTATTAAATTTTGAAATCACTACCAAGATAGGTTCGTCTAGCTTCTTCATTTTCTACAAGATCTTGTGCTGTACCACTAACAAGAATTTGTCCATCATAACAGATATAAGTCCTATCAACAATCTTTAATGTCTCACGAACATTGTGATCTGTGATAAGAATCCCTAAGCCCCATTTACTTCTTAATTCTAAAACTAAGCGTTGAATATCGGCAATAGCTATTGGATCGATACCTGTAAAAGGCTCATCCATTAATAAAAAACGTGGTTGTATAGCCAAAATACGAGCAACTTCTGTTCTTCGTTTTTCACCACCAGACA
>CAMQVI010000102.1 GCA_947038195.1 uncultured Brevinema sp. | reverse complement strand
AAAAAGACGCTGACAAAGCTAAAAAAGATGCTGATAAAGCAAAAAAAGAAGCCGACAAGAAAGCCAAAAAGGACGCTGATAAAGCTAAAAAAGAAGCTGATAAGAAAGCTAAAAAATAGAACGTTCTAAAATAAAAAAAGGAGTCTCATTAGACTCCTTTTTTTATTATATTTTTTATTTTAGGTAAAGAGACTCAATAGCATAAGCTCCATTTAATAGGGTACCCTCATCAAAACATCGAGCCGTGAGCTGTAGTCCTATGGGGAGATTTTGGGAGTTAAGACCTATTGGGACAGATATAGCAGGTGTGCCTACAAGGTTAGCAGAAATGGTGAAGATGTCATTAAGATACATAGAAATAGGGTCATCAATTTTTTCTCCGATTTTAAAAGCACTAGTAGGAGTCGTGGGCCCTAATATTAAATCCACTTGTTCAAAGACTTTATTGTAATCTTCGATGAGTAAGTTCCTTACTTGTTGGGCTTTTAGGAAGAAAGAATCGTAAGATTCAGCAGAAAGAATGAAAGTACCTAACATAATACGACGTTTTACTTCCGTCCCAAAGCCTTCTGTACGGGTATTGATATATGTTTCGGAAAGAAGGTTAGCGGGCTGTCTATTGCCGTATCTGATGCCATCAAAACGCTCTAGATTAGTGGAAGCTTCAGCAGGAGCAATAATATAGTAAACAGCTGGAGCATGTATCATCTCAGGGATAGAAACTTCTTTTAGAATAGCACCTTCTTTTTCTAAGGATTTAGCACTGTCCATAATGCGATTTTTGATTTCTTCATTAAGGTCTGAAGTGAAAAATTCTTTAGGAAGCCCAATTTTAAGTCCTTTGACATTACCGTTTAAAGGCTGAGAATCTATAGGGTTTTTAGAGGAAGTACTATCTTGAGCATCATATCCTGCCATGGCTTCGTAAAGGAGCTTGGCATCAGTGACTGTTTTAGAGAGAGGCCCTATTTGGTCAAGGGAAGAGGCAAAAGCTGTCGCTCCATAACGGGATACTCTTCCATATGTGGGCTTGAACCCTACACAGCCACATAGTGCGGCGGGCTGACGAATAGAGCCCCCTGTATCAGTCCCTAAGGTAATAGGGGCCAATTCTCCAGCGATAGCAGCTGCAGATCCACCAGAAGATCCACCAGGACTGTATTCTTTATTGTGGGGATTACGAACGACTCCATAATAAGAAGTTTCGTTGGAAGAGCCCATAGCAAATTCATCAAGATTTAATTTTCCTAGATGAGGCATTCCATTTTTATTAATAAGTCTATCAATAACCGTAGCATCGTAAGACGCTATATAGCCTGTCATGATTTTAGAAGCACAGGTAGTAGCAATACCTTTGACGTTGATGAGATCTTTTACGCCCAAGGGAATCCCTGTAAGAGGGGTGTGTTTATTAGCTTGTATGTTTTTATCGGCTAATTGAGCCTGTTCTAGGGCTAATTCAGGGGTTACCTTAATATAAGCATTAATAGGCTGAGGGTCTTGTTGATCCTTGCTAATGTTATCTAAATAAGCTTGTGTTAATTCTACAGAAGAGATTTCTTTTTTAGAAAGCATTTGGGATAGTACCTGAATAGGTAGTGATGTAAGAGACATAAAATATTCCTTAAAATTAGTCTATTCGTAGTATAAAGGATACCTTATAATAAGTCAATAAAAAGTTTATAATATTTGTCATATCCTAAGATTGGCTTGAAAAAAACCGACAATTATGTTATAATTTGTTTATAGTAGGTAAATATGAAATCTTATTTTTTAGTATTATTATTCTTTTTTAGTGCTTGTAATCTTCTCCCTGATTCTCTTAGAGAGCTCTCTGAATTAGAGCAAAGAGGGCAAAGGTATCCTTATTTTCAAGTAAAAGTGGTAGGTTTTGAAGGGACGTGGTCGAGAGCTGAAAAACTAAAGATATTTAGTGCCTTAGACACGATTAGAGTATTAGTGAGTACGCCTGAATTTAGAAATGCTGTTCTTAATAGTCCTGCTATCTCTGAAAATGTCAATGATTACATTGGTGTTGTTGAACCAACTCCTCCTACTGTAAAAAACTATGATAATAAGCGATTATATGAGCTTTTGAAAAATCATAAAACAGGTATTATTTTTAAAAAAGATACTCCAGGTGGTGGAATTCCAAGTGTAGGAGAGCGTCCCATTTATGCAGGTGCTGCCCTTGGGAGTTTTAATGCTTATTTTAAAAGTCCTTTAGATCCTCTTAATATAGGTAATTATGGGATAATTTTTGATACGGATATTATTAACATAGCAGTGGCTGATAATAAAGACATTGTAGCTGAAATTCTTCATTCATCTATGATGAATATGGGATTTTCTGAGGTTGGGGATGTTCCTCTTGCTATTTGGAATATAATCAATAAGGTTGAGGCTGATGGTGGGATATGGACGGCTTTTGAAGCTAACGACATTTACACTAGAGAAAGAGCTATTTTTAGTCCTTATTATGCAGAGCTTTATGCTAATCTTTTATAAAATAAAGATAATAAAAAATGGTAAAACTATTTAGAAGGGTGATTTTGAAGAAGAATAGAGCTATATTATTACTACTATTATTTTTGGCTTTTCCTCTTGTGCTTAAAGCTCAAGAATATAAAGTTATTCCTCGTGAATCTCTATCGGGAAATACCACTTCATTATCTCAACGTTGGGGTTTTTATACAGGAGTATTAATACAAAATGCCCCTTTTAGAGAATTCTCTGCTACTCAATTTAATAATATAGCATATGCTAAACAATTTAGTGTATGGGGATCTGGCAAAGCAGGAACGGGGATATATTTAGGTTTTGTGTACGATAAAACTTTTAAAAATAATCTCGTCTTCCGTGTTCAAGGACAGTTCGAAAGCGCTGGTTGGCTTTCTGGGATTTTGGATATTGGGCTAGGGGTGAGGACTCCTTTGGGGAAAGGTATGTATTTCAATATAGAAGCATATTTTTCTATCTTACAAACAGGAGGCTCTCTAAAACGCTTAGGGGCAGATAGTAACTATCCAGACTCTGTATCTGTTTATATGGGGATGTTTGGGTTCAAAGGACGTATTGCTCTGGAATTTGATCTTCCTAAAAATATGTATATAGCCCCTTATTTATCTTATGTAGCCTATCCTTGGCAAGCAAATACTCTAAATGGGGAATTACGTATAAACGGTTTGAGTCAAAGTAGTTTGGTGGATTCTTTACAAATTGGTTTGGAAGTGGGATTTAAATTTTAAGATTTTCACAAGCTATACTAATTAAGACTTAATTAGAGAAAAAGATATAAATTATATATAAAAAAAAGTAGAGTACTAAGTTAGTAGTCTACTTTTTTTTACATCTTGTGAGCTCTTAATAAAAAAAATGTTTGAAAATCCTTTATTATTGATGGAAAATTGGCTATAATAAAGGATAAGAAGTATAATTAAGAATGAACTTATAAATTAATGATGGAGGCGGGATTGTTTTTATGAAAAAAATATATATACTAGTTTTCTTTTTAAGTGCGTGTACGATACAAAATAACTATTTCCCAAGACCCTATTTCCCATCTCAGCACACGGCAAAAACAAAAGCAGATGCTATAAAATATCCTTATTTTGCTATGAATTTCGGGACTTTTTTCGTAACAGATCAAGACTCAAATGGTCATCGAGAAGGTGCTACCCCCACAGCGGAAGAAAATCGAAGAGCCAGACAAATTAACACACTAGAAAAACATAGTATGCTAGGTCAAATGGACATTGTTCGTTTTGTGGTGAATCATGAGATATTTGCTAGGGAACTTCTCAGTTCTCCTAAAACATTTCAAGCAGCTCAATATGCTAGTGGTCCTGTTGATACAATCAATCTGGGTGATGAGTTAGATCATAATCGTTTACTCCAAGTCCTTAGAGAAACGGTACAAACAGTAGATATCGTAAAACAACAGATGCCTCATAATATTCTAGCTTTGGGGGCTGTATCCAGAGAACATGCCTATGTGAGTGGGAATCTTAACAGGTCCTATATTTTACCCGTCGTTTTACCTAATAGACATCGATGGGATGACATCCCCTATAAAGGGAACCACAATTCTGAGTATATCAAACAATCAGCTATCCTTTTCCATGAAATTATTCACAATATGGGCTTTGTCCATGATGCTGGTCG
>CAMQVI010000101.1 GCA_947038195.1 uncultured Brevinema sp. | reverse complement strand
ATCAAAAATACCCCTCTTTCAAATTATATCCTCCAAAATCTCATCCCCCTATTTTCAATAAAAATCCCGAAAATAGGGGGATAATTGACTTTTTATCAAAAGCAATCATTTATTATGATCATAAAGAGTCAAAAAAATGACTCTTTTTAGCTTTAAAATGACAATAAGAGTCAAATTATAGACCTATAATGACATTTCAATTTTCTCTAGCTAGAATTTTTAGATAGAGATTTTAGCTGGAATTTCTAGTTTAAAAATCCTCTAAAAAACCCAGACAGAAAAAAACCCCTCTCTAATGAAAGGGGTTTTTTATTTAAGATAATTTTAAGATATAAGCTTAAAATGATTTTACATCATTCCAGGCATACCCATTCCACCACCCATTCCTCCACCCATAGGGGCAGCAGAGGCAGGAGCAGGAAGCTCAGTAATCATTACTTCTGTAGTAAGGAGCATTCCAGCAATGGACGCAGCATTTTGCAAGGCAGTGCGTGTTACTTTAGCAGGATCTACGATACCAGACTTGAGCATATCGACCCATTCATTAGTAAGAGCATTGTAGCCTTGACCATCTTTGGATTCTCTAGCTTTCATGACTATTACAGCCCCGTCTACACCAGAGTTTTCAGCGATTTTTTTAATAGGAGCTTCGATAGCTTTTCTGATAATATTAATACCAATTTGCTCTTCTTCATTAGCACCTTTCAAAGAATCAAGTGATCCTTGTATTTTCAAGAAAGCAATACCACCACCAGGGATGATACCTTCATCTACAGCAGCTTTAGTTGCGGAAAGAGCATCTTGTACTCTATCTTTTTTTTCTTTAAGCTCTACTTCTGTAGCGGCACCTACTTTAATATTAGCCACACCACCAGCAAGTTTTGCTTTTCTTTCATTCAATTTTTCTATATCATAATCAGAGGTGCTTTCAGCGATGGTAACATCAAGCTGTGCTACACGAGCTTTGATTTCGTCTTTAGATCCAGCGCCATCAATAATGATAGTATTTTCTTTTCCAACGATAATTTTTTTAGCTCTTCCTAACATGTCAGGAGTAGCTAATTCAAGAGTCATACCTTTGTCTTCACTGATTACTTGACCACCAGTTAAAACAGCAATATCTTCTAGCATAGCTTTTCTTCTATCACCGAAAGCAGGAGCTTTAACAGCTACGGCATTCAAGGTTCCACGAAGTTTGTTTACGATAAGAGTTGCCAATGCTTCCCCATCAATGTCTTCTGCGATAATTACTAATGGTTTACCTTGTTTGAGAACAGTTTCAAGCAATACCATAATATCTTTTAAAGAAGATATTTTTTTATCACAAAGAAGAATATAAGGATCTTCCAATTCAGCTACCATACGTTCTGGATTGGTAGCCATGTAAGGAGAAAGATAACCACGATCAAACTGCATACCTTCCACTACTTCAACAAATGTTTCCATAGCTTTGGAATCTTCTACAGTGATAACACCATCTTTTCCGACTCTTTCCATTGCTTCAGCAATTAATGCTCCAATTTCTGGATCATTATTCCCTGAAATGGTAGCCACACTTCTAATTTCTTCAGAAGTTTTTACTTCTTTAGCAATATTTTTGATTTCTTTTACAAGAATTTCTACAGCTTTATCCATTCCTCTTTTAATAAGAATAGGATTAGAACCAGCAGTTACGTTTTTAAACCCTTCTTTAATGATAGCGTGAGCTAACACAGTAGCAGTAGTGGTACCGTCTCCAGCAATATCATTAGTTTTGGTAGCGACTTCACGAACTAGTTGTGCTCCCATATTTTCAAATGAATCTTCCAATACAATCTCTCTAGCTACCGTAACACCATCTTTAGTAATATGAGGTGCTCCATAACTTTTATCGATAACAACATTTCTCCCTCTAGGGCCTAATGTGGTACCAACAGCTTTCGCTAATTTTTCTACACCAGCAAGCATTTTTTGATGTGCTTCACTTGAAAAAAGTAGATCTTTTGCCATGAATATTCTCCTTAATAATATAATACATTTTTTAATTGTTTATTTTGTTTTTCTTACAATTTATATAGCAAATTTCGTGCCAAGTGTCTCAATCCTTAAAAATATTTTAAAAAATAAAATTCAAAATACTAACGACGAATCGCCCTAAGAAATAAAAAATCAATAACTTAGGGCCCCATATATAAGTAAAATCCACTAACCATAGACTTATATTTTTAATAAAAGATGGGGCTTTATAAAAAGACCTACTATTAACGTAGGCATTGAAGATTACATATAAAATAACCAGCAAGGCTCCTACGGCCATAGAGAGGTCAAACAGTAAAAAAACAAAGCCACCTATATTATTTATCATTCCATTCATCATTTTTCCTTAAGGTAATAGTTCGTGAAGTTTTAACATCTCCACCCATTCTTCTGGTTTTTCTATGAAAACCCATACTTCATTATTATCTATCACGTTTTCGATACTAACACCATCTGTCATTGTATAATCTGGCTCTTCTACCCAACTATAAGAAATGGTTTTGTCTAAGAGAGCATTATATAATCCTATTATTTGTAAAGCATCTGCTTGATATTTATAAATCAACTTAGTATCACTAATAATAGAGAGTAGTGTCCAACGAGGTTTCTCCCCAGATAAAGATCTTAAGGTATCGCCTTCATACTTAGTGTATATTCTTCCACCACTTGTATAATGCTCTATAGTACCCGATTCACTTCTTTCTATAGATTTATAATCCGTCTTTTCTAACACTTTGTTCTTATAGCTATAAACAGCACCCTCAATTTCCAAAAGCACCGCATCCCCCACCATATTTATAGGAGGATCTGCATCTTGTTTTTTTGCATAAGTATATAATGGTGTACTTTCTTCCCAATTATCATACAATTCTACCCCATCGGCTGTATAAACAAGAAGGTCAGAGTGGACCCATGTACTATTAAAGACATTTTCTCTACTAAAAACTAAGCTGGAAGTTTCTACACTATAAACGTGAAGATAGTTTGTATCATCTTTATTAAACAAGATAGAAAGATATTTATTATCTTCCGAAAAAAATGATGAATCTAAGGTAACCTTATCATTATCAAAAGTCACTAGAGGGATAAAATCATTATCATACACAGAGAATACAGCTACATTTAGAGAATGTTTGTCCCCTTTTCGCTGATCCCCAAACAAAAGAAGATAAGAATAATCTCCCGAAGCCTTAAAAAAACTAAGTTTTGGCAATTTAGTAATAGTATCAATTTTAGGAGTTCTAGGATTGTTCAAATCCATCGTATAGAGTACGTTTTTGTAAACAAACCACATAAGATTGTTTTGATCTAATTTTTCACTCATAAACAAAACACTCGTATCTGAGAAGTTTTCTTTATTAAAGATGATGGGTTCAAGATCATTTTCATTAATCCAAATATCTTCATCATCATAGGAAAATTGAATACGATTGTTTTTTGTTTTTAGAGATTGTAAAGCAATACCATAAGGTACTTCGCCTTTAGCTGTTCTAGAATTTGATTCCTCATAAAAAGAGGCTGTATCTACTGATACTACATATTTTTTACTGTTTCCCAAGAACCCATAAGTAGGACTTAAGAGAAACAAGGCATTTAGTATAATAAGAATTTTTTTCATCAATTTACTCGTCTTCTTTAAACTCTTCAGTGTGCTTACACCCTTCTTTTACGCATTCTATTAATTTTTTCTTGCCTACTTGAAAGAACAATGGTGTTTTATCATTAGGACATACTTTGCCTGAGGGTTTTGCATTGGTGAGGAAATCACACTCAGGATAATTGGTACAAGCATAGAATGCTCCACGACGTCCCCCTCGTTTTTCGACGACTTTTCCCACAAGACATTTTGGACAAGCTCCAAAAGGAATAGGCTGTGCGTTAGCACATTCTGGCCATCCAGAGCACGCTAAGAAATAACCGTATTTGCCTAGTTTTTTGAGCATAGGTTTTCCGCATTTTTCACAAATTTCATCCGTTTTTTCGTCAAAAGCGCCCTTAATAGAGTCTACTTTTTCAAAAGCTTCGGTAACTGTTTTGTTAAAAGGAATATAGAATTCTTTTACAACACTTTTCCATTCTAATGTTTGTTCTTCTACGGCATCTAATTTTTCTTCCATTTCAGCAGTAAAAGACGCATTGATTAGCTCATTAAAGTTTTCACTTAATAATTTATTAACTGCTTTCCCAAGATCTGTAGGCACAAGGGATTTTGCTGCTTTTTTAACATAATAACGCTTTGTCAAAGTCATCATTGTTGGTGCATAGGTAGAAGGTCGCCCTATTCCTAATTCTTCCATAATTTTCACGAGAGTCGCCTCTGTATAACGAGGAG
>CAMQVI010000100.1 GCA_947038195.1 uncultured Brevinema sp. | reverse complement strand
CCATGTATTCAAATATTTTTTATCTTTAAATGCTTGTGGTATATCTGTGGCTTGGTAAGAGGTGCTAGTGGAAGGATTGGTATTTATTTCTGGGGCTTGGTTGAGCATAGTGGAATGTATGGTGGTTTGGTTCGTGTTATTTTTGATAGATAGGGGGGAGTGATTAGTAAGATATTCTTTCGTTTTATGGTCAAAATAAACTTCGTTGATATTCGTAAAGGTATAAACAATACTATATCGAGGAATCATTATTTCCTCTGAAAACGAGGGGATAGGGAAGACTAGTACTATTAGGAACAATAAATTTTTTATTTTTTATACCTCTATAAATATTTGAGATAGAGTAGGCCTAAAAGTGAAATTATTTATCTCTATACTCTTATAATAGTCTAGTAAAAATGTTAAAACTTGTTAGTACTCTGTAATAAACTAAAACTACTCTCTATATCTATTTTTTAGGTTTGTTTACAAAGGGGGGACTGATAGGAGGGGTATGTATGAACCCCTATTGACAATAATACTGATATAAGTTATAATAACAATGCTTTCCTTCATGCTCGATGATTGATCTACACGGTTTATAAACCAGACATACATTCGCAGACTCGAATAGTATAAAATCGCTCATAGTGGTTTGTACGTCCGTGTGAATGTATGTTTAATCATAGCTCATGAGGGAAAGCAACGTACTCCCTATGAGTTTTTTTGTGAAAATTTTATTTTTTAAGAGAAATTGAAAATATTAAAAAACAATTCTTTCTGAATAGTGCTCAAATAGGCTGTATGTTTATAGACTGATTGAGAAAGAATTCTAAAATAGGATTCTAAAATTATAAGGGGGTATTTATGAAAAAATATCTATTAGTAGCGCTACTATTATTAGCGAGCAATGTGTCCTATGCAAAAATAGGACGTCACAATCTACAGGTAAATGTAGGTGGGGGAATGAGTTCTCTTATTACAATCCCAGTATCTTTTACGAGTACACCAGCACCGACTGAATTTAATGCAGGGGGAGGATTTACCATAGAATTAGGGTACCTTTTCCATAGTGTTCGTGAAAGTGGTCTTGTCCATGGTTTTGACGTGAGAGCTGATTTTACGATGGGATTTACCTCTGGTGATACAGAGCTGCTCCTATTCGTTCCTGGCTCAGGTTTTTCTATGGTTACAGGGAATAAAAAAACACAATCTCTGTTAGGGGGATTGGCTATGACTTATACCTTGGGACGTCAATTAAAATCAGGTCGTTTGATGTTTGATGTGATGGGTTATGGTATGGCTTATGGTTCTGCGAGTTCTACAAGTACCTACAAAGAGCTTACTGCACCAACTATTAAGGTAAGTGGATTGGCGATGCAATATGTTTTACCTGGAGTACAATATATGATGAATAATGGACTCACTATAGGGTGGAGAAATAAATTGAAAGTCAATCTCGGTGAACTAGGGGGAACGGGTCAACTTGGTTTTGATACCATGATCTCTTTAGGATATACCTTCGGTGGTGGAAAACAGCCTTGGGAAAACTAATTTTTAATTGATACAATAATATAAAAAAAACACCTTAGCTTATGCTAGGGTGTTTTTTTGATTGGGAGATTATTGGTAGGTATCCTAAGATAATATTGTTACTAGATACCAATCCTTATAAAAAATTCTTTTACTTATTAATAAATACCCCATTGACTTTTTTGTAAACTCTATTATACTTTACAATAAGGAGTTAGTTATGCGTGTAATGCAGTTGTCAGATTTCCATTTAAGAGGAGATGGCGAGTTGTCTTTTGGTGTAGCAGATACAGTCAAAGGATTTCGTTTATGTTTGGATCATGTGAAGGGCTTAGATCCTCAACCTGATATTATTATTGTTAGTGGGGATTTGGCGGACAATGGAAACCCAGTTGCTTATGAAATGGTTCGGAAAGGATTGGAAGAGCTATCTCCTCCTGTTTATGTTTTACCAGGCAATCACGATAAAAGGGAGCTTATGTTAACAATGCTTAAAGGATTTTGTCCTGTAAAAGAAGATATTGCTCCTTATATTTGTTATACATTAGAGGATAATCCTGTACGTATTGTTGTTTTTGATACTATTGGACAGGGTAAGCATTCTGGTTATTTTGATCCTCCCGTACAAGCGTGGCTGGAAAAACAATTGGCACTCTATCCAGATAAGCCAACGCTACTATTTACCCACCACCCTCCTTTTACCACAGGAATGGGAATGATGGATGAACCTTTTGAAGGGGTAGAAAAACTAGAGGCGATTTTGAAAAATTATCCAAATGTTCGTCTTTGTTGTGGTCATATACATCGTGGCATAGTCACAAAATGGGCTGGTGTTACAACAATTACGACTCCTCCTGTTTCTATGACAATAGACCTTGATCTTTCTCCAGAAGGGGGAGATACTTTCGTTATGGCTACACCAGGTTATACACTACACCATTATTTTGATGGTCAAATAAATTCACATTTTTGTTTGATTCCATCCCAAGCAACGTTCTCTGGCCCGCATCCATTTGCTGGCTCAGAAAACCCACATTAAAAAGGAGATAAAAATGAAAAAAATGACTTCATTACAAAAGGTCTCCCTTGCAACATTGATGAGCTCTTCTGTAGAATGGTATTGTTTCTTACTTTATGGATTGGCGGCTGGAACTGTTTTCAGTAAAATATTTTATCCACCAGACACAGATCCTTATACAGCACAGATCCTTGCTTATTTAACATTTGCCATAGGGTATCTTGCTCGTCCCTTTGGAGCAATGTTTTTTGGATATTATGGCGATAAGATAGGTCGAAAATTCACCGTGATTGCTTCTCTTTGTCTCATGGGTGGTGCTACTTTTGCTATTGCATTTATTCCTGACTATTCCCAGATAGGAATATGGGCTCCCATTAGCTTACTTGTGTTAAGACTATTCCAATGTTTTGGACTAGGGGGAAAATGGGGTGGTGGTATTCTCATGACCTTTGAAAATGCAGACCCTAAAGAGAGAGCATTTTATGCTAGTATTCCTCAATTAGGACTACCTGTAGGATTGTTCCTAGCATCATTAATTATGGGTGTTATGACCTATCATCTCCCCGAACAAGAATTTCTTAAATGGGGTTGGCGTATTGCTTTTGGGGTGAGTGCTTCTCTTATTGTCATTATCATGTATATAAGACTTCATATCATGGAAACTAAAGATTTTATGGACGCTCAAGATAAAGCGAAAGAAATGGAAGAAGCGGAAAAAAGTAAATCTCTTCCTCTTGTTGAAGTGTTTCGTCGTTATCCTCTTTCTATTTTATATGGTATAGGTACTCGTTGGGTGGACGGCACTTTTTATAATGTGTTTGCTGTCTTTATGGTTTCATACTGTGTACAAGAGCTGGGGGTGAGTGAATATCATATGTTCTTAGTTAATATTGCTTTTGCTCTAGCTAGTATGCCTTTTATACTGTTTTTCGGAAAAGTTGCAGATAAAATTGGGAAGGCAAAAACATTTACTTATGCAAGTTTAGCATGTGCTGCTTTTACTTTCCCTGGATTGTATGCCATTCAAGGAAGTGGAGGGAATCCCTTCGTAATCGCTATTGTTCTTATTTTAGGATGGAGTATTATTTATTCTGGTTTATGGGGCGTACTAGGGTCTTTATGGGCTCAGCTTTTTGAACCAGAAATTCGCTATACAGGGATTTCTTTTGTATATCATGCTCCAAGCTTTTTTGTAGCGGGAATTGTCCCAGGACTATCTACATACCTTCTTAAATTAGGGGGAGGTGATATTATTTATGTTGCTATCTTTACAACAGCAGTATCCCTTTTTAGTGCTTGGTGTGCTTATCAATTAAAAGTTAGACATGACAAATATGAAAAATCGAATAAAGAAGGACATCCGAGTTTTTAGTGATAAAATTATCTTAAATAAAAAAACCCTAGCTTAGCTAGGGTTTTTTTTGATTGGGATATTATTGGTTTTGGTCTATGTTTTTAATAAATTTGGCAGGATTTCCTCCATAGATGGTGTTGGGGGGGACGTCTTTAGTGACGACAGATCCTGCTGCAATGACAGCACCATCTCCTATGGTAATACCTGGGAGGATTACGGAATTCCCTCCTATCCAAACATTATCGCCTATGGTGATGGGGGAACCTAATTCTAATCCACTATTTCTAGCTGAAGATTCAATAGGGTGAGTGGCTGTATATAACTGTACTTTGGGGGCAAGCATACAATTATCACCAATAATAATAGGACAGACATCTAAAAAAATACAATCGTAATTAGCATAAAAATTATTGCCTAGGGTGATATTGTAGCCATAATCGCAATAGAAAGGTGCTTCTATGGTACAATTAGA
>CAMQVI010000099.1 GCA_947038195.1 uncultured Brevinema sp. | reverse complement strand
ACTAAGTTAGATGGTCTTCACCAGTACTTATCTATTCAAGAAATTAAAAAACACTGTTAAGAAAAATTAAAATATAGGAGGTCTCCTATGAAATATTTAATCCTGTTATTTCTAGTTATTACTAGCTGTACTGATAAAGAAGACTTTGCACATGTTTTATCTAACAAGAATATCATCGAGGAAGTAAAAGTAATAGAACCTGAGCCTGTCATCGCTAGCTATGATAAGGGACTAGATCTGATTTTAATAGGATCTGATTTCAAAATATGGCAAATTCAAAAACAAACACCTACAGATACCTATACCTTTTCAGAGTATTGGGATACTCATAACAATGTTTATTATTTTGCAGACTTGAAAATTACTAATAATATTTTATATAACATAGATACTAATCTCCAATATGAAAAAACCTGTAATCCTGCATGGATAGAAAAAGATTCAAAATACGGAGATACAAATATTCTTGCAGAATTACTGTATGTTGGTAGTTTAGAGCCTCTAAAACGTATTTATTATGACCCTATAAATAAAATTCAATATATAAAAACCCTAAATTTTATCAATACCGATAAGTACAAAATTGAACATAGAAACCCTGATGGCACCTCTTATTATGAGACAATTTATACAGATCTACCTGTTTACCCTACTCACGAACATGGTTGGGTAGTATATCTAACAAATATTCAAAATCAAAAATTCTTTATATCTATTGACGGCTTACATCTAGATAATGGAGTAGAAGATTCAGATGGTGACTACTAGGAAATTAATAGTGATATAGAGTTTTATATACTAAGTTTATGATTGAAATTATTTTAAGAATATAGTATAATTAGGCTAACTAGATTTAGGGAGAGTAACATGAAAATCACAGGTATTACGGCACAGGTTGTCCAAGTAGAGTTTAACAGTCCTTTCGTTACGGCGGCACTCTCACGGACTCATCAATCCACAATCATCGTCAAAGTACAGACTGATGAGGGTGTTTTTGGGATAGGGGAGAGCGTTCCAACTCGTCATGTTACTGGAGAAACGATAGAATCAGCCTTGGTTGTCCTCAAGGAATTAGAACAAAAACTACTAGGACAAAACCCTCTTTGTCTCGAAAAAATTCATATGATCATGGATCAGCATATTGTAGGTAATTTTGGTGCTAAAGCGGGGATTGATATTGCTCTCTATGATCTTCAAGGAAAAGTAATGAACAAGCCTCTATATCAGCTTTTAGGCGGTTATTCTGACACAATAGAAACAGATGTTACCTTATCTATTGATGAGCCTAAAAAAATGGCACAATCTGCTTTAGAGTTTGTTCAGCAAGGGCTTAAAATCTTAAAAGTTAAAATAGGCGTTCATCCTATTCAAGATATAGAAAGAATCAGAATGATAAGAGAAGCAGTTGGAGATACTATCAAGATCAAAATTGATGCGAATCAAGGTTATAATGCGGCAGAAGCAATTACTGTTATTAATAGTCTCCAAAAATACGATGTTCTTAGCGTAGAACAGCCTGTCCCACATTGGGATATCCATAATATGGCATATATCAGAAAAAACATCTCTATAAAATTAATCGCCGATGAAAGCGTTCATTCTCATCATGATGCGATGAAGTTCATCCAACAAGATGCTTGTGATATGATTAATATCAAATTAATGAAATCTGCTGGTATTTTTAAAGCTGAAAAAATCACAGCTTTATGTGAAGCTGCAGGAATCCCTTGTATGCTAGGATGTATGGCAGAAGGGCATGTTGCATCGACTGCTGGGGCTCATTTTGCAGCAGCAAAAAGAAATGTTCTTGATGTGGATCTTGATGGCTCACTCCTTAATAAACCTCAAACTTATCTTTCTGGTGGATACACTCGTAAGGGTGGAATGATCACACTAACTGATAAACCAGGCTTAGGTTTAGAACTAGATTTTGATTATCTCAATGAATTATAAAAGCAATAAAAATTAGGAGTTTTTCATGAAAAATTTTAACCTCTATCAATCTGGGATTTTAAGAACAAAATTACAATTTAATCAAGAATTTACTACTTATTCAAAATGGGATCTTTATACTCATGAGTTTAATTCTCCTCAGCCTATTACAGAAGAAATCATTCAACAATATATTAAAGAATTTAACTTCAATCTAAAAACTTTGGCTTTAGCACTTAGAGATGGAGAAAGTGGGGTATTCAATCCTCTTCAAGACAAACTTGTGACAGGTACTCAAAATTATAAAAAACATTCAGACTATAACTATATGTATGCTGCGATGAAAGGAAAATTTCTTCCCGATATTTCTTGGGTAGAAGGTGCTATTAGAGCATTTACGGTAACGGCTTTGGATATAGTTTGTGTTTGTGTAGAAGAAGGCTATGAAGACTATACTCCTATAAAACTATGGAAAGAACAATATGCCAATGAAGTACTTTATAAATTAAAAAGTGTTACTCGTGTGGATATTCCTATGAGAGATGGAGTAAAACTAGCTACAGAAATTTTATTACCAGACGTTGATCATAAAGTAAGTACTATTTTTATTAGAACTCCTTATGGGAGAGAACAGCGTATTCCTAGTTATTACAAATATATACTTCGAGGTTATGCCGTTTGTGTTCAGGATGTGCGTGGTCGTAATGACTCAGAAGGAGAATTCCTTCCAAAATATAACGAAATGAATGATGGGGATGATTCTCTCACTTTTTTAGCTCAACAAGAATGGTCTAACGAACAAATAGGAATGTTTGGTGGTTCTTATCTAGGATGTGTACAATGGTGTGCTGCAAGTAGTGGTAATCCTTATCTAAAAGCTATTGTTAGTTTAGTGGCATCCGGAGATTCTTTTGTGGATCTTCCTAGAAAGGGTGGTACTTTTTCTTCAGGAGGTTTGGCTTGGACTTTTGCGATTAAAGACAAAGTTTATCAACCTCAAAATATGCACAGGGATGATTGGGATACAGTTTTGGCAACTCTTCCTATAAAAGAAATTCCTCAAAAAACACTAGGGGAAGAAATTCCTTTTTGGACAAAATGGTGTTCTCATGAAGAATATGGTCCTTTTTGGGAACCTTGTAGTTGGTCTAAAAGACGTGACAAAATTAAAGCTCCTGCTATGATTGTTTCAGGCTGGTATGATGATAACGGAGATGCGACAACTCTTGCAGTAGAAATAGCTAATGACTATGAAGATAAAAACAAAAGAATCATTTTGGGTCCATGGCTTCATAGTGGTAATGCAACGAGAACAATTAACGAATTAGAATTGGGTACAAATGCACTTCGCTATGATTTGGATTTACTATATACTCAATGGTTTGACAACAAACTTCGTGGTATTACTAATGGAGTAGACGAAACAGAAAATATTGAATATTATGTTGTGGGTGCTAATAAATGGCGAACAGCAAAAAAATGGTTTCCAGAAGATACAAGCCCTAAAAATTATTATTTATCCCATACTTCTAAAGCTAACACTTCTCAAGGTGGTGGGGTACTTTCTCTGGATGAGCCTAAGCAAGAATATAAAGATAACTATGTTTTTGATCCTAGAGATCCAGCAGAACATTTAATAGAAATAGCCGAAAATGAAATCACCGCACCTGCAGATTACCAAGAAGTCGAAAAAAGAGATGATATGTTGATTTATACAACAGCTCCTTTTACAGAAGAAACAGCAATCGCTGGAGCTATCACTGTAGTCTTTCATGCAGCTAGTTCTGCTAAGGATACCGATTGGGTAGTGCGACTTACTGAAGTTGATACTGAGGGGAGATCTATTCGTCTTTGTGACGGAATCTTAAGAGCAAAATTTAGAAAAGGTTTTGATAAGATCGTCTTACTAGAACCCAATGTGTCAGAAGAATATTCTATCACAACCACAAAAATAGCTAATGCTTTTAAAGTAGGTACAAGACTACGCTTGCAAATTACTTCTGGTGCTAAGAATTATGTTTTTCCTAACCATAACACAGGAAATAATATGTTTACAGATACAGAAATGATTACTTGTACACAGACAATTATTAGTAGTGATAAAAATCCTTCTTATGTTATTCTTCCTGTGATTAACAAATAATCAGACGAAATATTTAAAAAACAAAAAAGCTCCTATGGTCACTGACTATAGGAGCTTTTTTGTTTAAAAATTTATTTGAAATAGGTGGTAGATAATACCAAATCATCAGTAGACATTAATTGGAATCCTTCAACATTTTTATTAAGCCCTACATGAGATTGTTTGTGAAGTAATGGGATAATAGTTACATTGTTATAGATAAATTCTTGAGCTAATTTGTAGTATTCAGCTCTTTTAACAGGATCTAATTCACTACGAGCAGATTCAAGATATTTGTCTAACTCAGGATCTCCATAAAAAGATCTATTTCCACCAGGACCTTTGGTAGAACTATGCATCATATTGAAAAGGGTGTAGTCAGAATCTCCTGTACCATCACTCCATCCTAAAAGAAGTCCATCATGTTCTCCTTTACCAATACCGTCTAAGAAACGAGCCCATTCAAGAATTTGGATCTCAACATTCAATCCTATTTCTTTGAAATTAGCTTGAACAATTTCAAGGACTTTTTGTCTTTCCCCTTCTATTGCCCAAAAAATAACTTTATTATCTTTTTCTGAAATATTAGCTTCTTTGATGAGTTCTTTTGCTCTTTTTAAATCTTGTTTTCTAGGT
>CAMQVI010000098.1 GCA_947038195.1 uncultured Brevinema sp. | reverse complement strand
AGCAGGGTTAGAACCACAGGAATTTTCATAGAACAGTTCTGTATTCCTATTTATTTAAAACTCTCTAAATATTCGACGATTTCTCTATATTATAATATGCTTTATAAAATTTTTCCAATTTTTATGGATTATCTAATATAATTAATTAAGCGTTTTTTTATAATTGTTCTAAGCAATAAGTTTTGTTCTCGAGAGCCTTCTTATTTTCGGGAACTAGGAACAAGGCTTTATCGTAGGATTTGATAGCTTCTTTATAGTCTCCTGTCGTTTGTAAACAAAGAGCTTTATTAAAATGAAGTAGATCTATATCGGAATTGAGTTTTATCGCTTGATCGCAAGCTTTTAAAGCTTCCTCATGTCGTCCTAAATCTTTTAGACATACCCCTTTTCCACTATAAGCAAAAGCGTCTTGTTTATCTCTCTTTAGAGCTTTGTCAAAAAATTCTAAAGCCTCTTCGTGTTGTCCTAAGTGGTTTAGAGCTTTTCCTTTACCCGTATAAGCTTCGCTATTTTCTGGGGATAATGCTATCGCTTTATCGTAATATACTATTGCTTCCTCATTTTTTTCAAAGCGTACAAAACAATTTCCTTTATTGACATAAGCAAAATCTGTATTAGACGATAGGGCAATAAATTGGTCATGAGCTTCCATGGCTTTATCAAAGTCTCCTAACTCTTCAAAACACAAAGCTATAAACATACAATTCTCGTCATTTTTCGGGTCAAGTAAGGCTATTTCTTCAAAGTAAGAGAGGGCTGTTTCATAATCACCCTCCTGAATGGCAACAAATCCCAAATCATTAAGTCTTCTCATTTCGGCTTTAGGCCCTTTGTTCCAAAATTGCCACCAAGGCACTTGATTTTCAAATTTCATGGTATTCTTCCTTTTATATAGTATTTCCCTATTTAAGACTCTCTAAATATTCAACAATATCTGTGTGTCCAAACTTTTTAGCAATATCTAAAGCTGTGCTGCCCGTATTATTTTTATGATTAAGATCAGCTCCCGTAAAGGGTGCTTCGCTACCCATAAAGGGTGCTTCGCTACCTGCGCTACCATTTTCTACAATATAGGTCACCACTCCTAGATCTCCATTGTAAGTAGCCCAATGAAGAGATGTTTGTCCAAGCTCTCCTACAATATTAATATCAGCCTCAGCATCAATCAAAAATTTTATAATATCTGCATAGCCACATTCTGATGCTTTTATTAAGGCTGTGTTGCCAGCATTATTTTTATAATTAATATCAGCACTGTTTTCTATTAAGTACTGTACTAATTCTATATCTCCATGTTCAGAAGCTTTTATTAAAGCCTCGTTTTTTTCTATAGTGGTTTCGTAAGGAGTTGTCTTTTGTGCTTTTTCATCGCCACAGTTCACAATATTTAACAATAGTAATAATAATCCTATGTTTTTCATTTGTTATCTCCTGATTAATAGAAATCGCAGTATACTTTCCAATCATCGTTGTCTTTATTATAATAAAAGTAAAAATTCCCACTATCTACAATATTAAATTGTGCTTTTTCATCTGAAGATATCTGAATAACAAATTCATAGCCATCAAACTCAGTACCAATACCACTTTGACAAAATGTAGGATATCCCCCGATTTTATGTGTTGAATATTCTTCTTCAAAAATATCATCGAAGTAATCTGCTCCCTCTTTTTCCATGTTGCAGATTTCATCAAATACCTTATCAGGGATACCACCACCATCCCATATAGGGGAATCGTTTTCTCTAAGTGTTGGGGATAAAGGGAAAGGGCTTATGGTAGAGGCATTCCAATCACAAGGGATTAAGGGGTCTAAGCTATCATATTTTCTCATTACAAAACAGGAACTAGTATCATCTATCTCCCCTAACTCATCGAAAACACTTTCGGACATGAAAATGGATATTAAGCTCAAACCTTTTAATGGCTCTGGCAGATAGGGGAGGTCTTTTAAAAATAACATAGCAAGAGGTATCATATCATTATTATCTTTATCTGTAGGTAGTACTTCATTTTCTAGTTTAAATCCTACTCTGCCAATCCAACTTTCTAATAGTGCCTTAGTGGGTTTCATTCCCCCTGTATCAAAAGTCACCGATTTTCTTCGTAATAATGTTTTAATTTCATCTATTGTCATGCTCTACCCCTTTCTTTTATATAAATATTTTTTATAGTATTTAAGACTCTCTAAATATTCTACAATTTCTAAACGCCTAACACTAACTAAGATTGGTTATCGGTCTGGCACTTTCCAGCTATAAATCCACTGGCAAAGGCAAACCAAATATTATATCCACCCAAATCACCTGCTATGTCTATGGCTTCACCTATAAAATATAGTCCAGATACTTTATTTGTTTCAAAGGTTTTGGAGGATAGTTCTTTGGTGTCTATTCCACCTTTGCTTATTTCTGCAATATCATAGCCCATATCTCCCACTGGTTTTACGCTAAAGTAATGTATAAAATTATATAGGAGTTCAATTTGAGCTTTGGGTAATTCTTGAAGATTTTTGTTATCCACTTCTGTTTGATTTAAAATCCAAGTGGCAAATTTGGTAGAAAAATAATTTTTCAGAAAGGGGTGGAGGGGGATTTTCCCCCTTGAAGATTTTTCTTGATTGATAAGTTGCTTTATATCTTGATTTGGCAATAAATCTATGTCTACAGAAATACCCTTAGTCCAATACGATGAAATCTTTAATATGGCTGGCCCACTTAAGCCTTTATGAGTAAATAAGATATCATCATAAAAAAACTTTTTACCTATACTAATTTTACAGAATAAAGATGTCCCCGCAAGCTCTGTATAAGGGTTTTGTAGTCTTAAGGGCACAAGGGCAGGACTAAAATCGATAACATTAATCCCAAAATTTTTGGCTATTTCTGCTGCAAAATTACTGACTCCTAGCATAGGGTAGGAAATTCCCCCTGTGGCGATTATTACATTGGGAGCATTAAAATGTCCCTTGCTAGTTTCTATTTCAAATACATCACTTTTTTGTAAAGATATTACATCTGTGTTAAATAAAAAATTGGCGTCTTTGGATTGATCTAGTAAATAATTGACAATATCACTAGATTTATTTTTACAAAATATTTGCCCCAATTTTTTTTCATAATATTCAATATTATGTTTATCCATTTCAGCAAGAAAATCAGAAACTTTAAATTGGGTAAGGGCAGATTTAACGAAATGAGGATTTTCAGAAACATAATGATCTGCCGACATATCAAGATTGGTAAAATTACATCTACCCCCACCTGATATCTTAACCTTCCTAAGGGGAGCATCTTGATTATCAAGGACAAGCACTGTTTTATTATCCTTCAAAGCAGACGCCGCTGCCATAATACCGCTTGCCCCTGCGCCTATAATAATTAAGTCATATTTGTTATCTATCATTGTTTTCTTTTCCTTATGCTATGTATACCATTTATTTTTATATAGATATTTCATCTATTATTTATTAATATTTTTATGAGCTTCTATAGATAGATAGGGGATTATTATTCAACATCTCTAGAGGAATCATCATTATCTTCATATATGCTATCATCTTCGTACTTATCGTTTTCTTCATAATACGTACTTGGATTTATATATCCATTGTTTTCTTCATCTTGATTTTTACGAGCCCTTTTCCAAAGGAGCATTCCATATAAATAGATAGCGATTTTTAGGAGCCACATTCTTGCTTGAAAAGGACTGGATTCCATGAGCCAAGGAAAATACATCAAAACGCTATACAATCCCCCACTTCGACCACTTAAGGTACTATAAGAACTAGCATACTCTGAACCAAGCCATAAAATCATAGGAAATAACACATCTATTAACAACCACATACTCCAGAAGGAGCTATATCTGAGGGCTATTAAGATACCCACGATAAAAGATCCGACTAAAAGAGAAGAAGCTTGATATTTGAAAATATCATCTCCTACATTAAAAGGAGGTATTGAGCTCAGAACATATGTCCCTAGAGCCCACGCTAATAGCACTAAGCCAAATTGAATCCAAGTTAAGCTTCTCACTTCGATTTTATCAGTGAGGGAGGTGCTATTTTTATACCACATGATACTAGCTAAGATAGGGGTAGCTTGCCAAACCAACATATGCGTGAAATTCTCATATCCAATAATAATAGCAAGTATAGCCACAGGAAAAGCTCCGAGACTTCGTTGAGCAAGTAAGATTAAGCTAAATATCTTCAAAATATGTGTTATGATAAAGGGTAGATTTTGGGGGATTTGATTCATATTTGGGAATTCATATAAGGCAATAAGCGTCCCTGTCGTCAGTAAAAAAAATTCAAATTTGTTATATTTCATTGTTGTTTCCCTATTTTAGTTAGCCATATAACTCCTATTAGTGAGTTCTTTATGGAATATACTATATTTTATAATATATCCCTATATTTAGCAACAGAAAGGAACAACTGCTCTACAAAATTATATAAAAAGTTGCCATATGCATATATAAAAAATCCCCTCATGATTTCTCAGTGAGGGGATTTTTGTGTGATTTAAAAGTGTTAAAAAATGTTAAATAGTATTAATGCTTACAGCCGCCACAACAACCTTTGTCGTTAAGAGCTACTACACCAGGCATTTCTTTACCTTCGATGAGTTCCATAGAAGCTCCACCACCAGTAGAAATATGAGACATTTTGTCTGCTAAACCAGCTTTGTTGACAGCGGCAACAGAATCGCCACCACCGATGATAGTTAAAGCGTTTGGTAATTCTGCAAGAGTTTTGGAAACAGCAT
>CAMQVI010000097.1 GCA_947038195.1 uncultured Brevinema sp. | reverse complement strand
ATATTAAGAAAAACCCTTGGAACTGGGACACTCAATCATAGAAACAGGATGTTTCGTATGCTTTTTATAGACAAGGACAGTCACTCCTCGTACCCTGCGTAGCATGGGTACGTCGATAATAAAAGTCAAAATATTTATAAACACAAAAAACACCACCCTATTAATTGGGTGGTGTTTTTTTTGTGAGTAGAGATATACTATCTTATTATATAATTAGCTTGTATGAGGTAAGATAATTATTCGTCATCAGGAAATACAATACTAGACTGTCTTCTAGCTTCATCAAGGATTTTCATAACAATTGCAGTATTTTCAAGAGAATTAATAGTAGATTGACGGTTTTCTTTAACACATTCTATAAATTCCTTTACTTCGTAATGGTAGTGATTAGGTTCTTGAGCAACACTAATATTTTTTAATTCTTGATCTGTAGTATTGACTGCAATAATTTTATTTACTGTGCTAATACCATGGGCGATATATTGTTTTTTCTTTGTGAAAATATGAGCATCTAGACCATCATTAGATATTTTAGAGTGGATAATTTCTACATCAAAATGTTCATAAGAAAGTACTAAAAGCCCTCTACCGTCTGTATTTGCATTGATTTTGGTCACAGAATGATGAGAAATACTATGTGGTTCTCCCCATAAGGAAACAGCAAACCAAATCCCATATACCCCTAAATCTACTAAAGAGCCCCCAGACATCTGCGCAGAAAGAGAATTAATAAACTCTCCTTCAAGGAATCTATCTAGCTTGGAGCTTACTTTGGCAAAAGCTAGGTTCACTTTTATAATTTCTTCTGTAGAAGGGAGGATTTCTTTTAATTTTTGAAAATTAGGGAGACTGGGGATCGTTATTGCTTCCATAATTATAGTATTATTTTGTTTCGCAAGCTCTTGTAGGATTTTCATTTGTTTTAGATTGGGGGTAAAGGGTTTTTCTAATAAAGTATGCTTTTTTTGTTCTAGAAGGGTTTTTGCTTGAACAAAATGACAGTTATTCGGAGAAGCAATATATACAGCTTCTGTATCTGACAAAGCTAACTCCTCAACGCTTAGAAAAAATCTTTTGAATCCGTATTTTTTCATAAAAGATCGGGCACTATCCTCAGAACGAGAACAAATAGCGTCTAGCTCTATCTCGGAAAAGCCTTGCATCGCTTCTATTAATGAATCAGATATACTTCCTGTCCCTATTACACTAAATTTCATCACTAACTCCCTAGAATATTACCCCTATAATTTTATTATACAACAAATACCAATTTTTACTAGTCAAAAAAGCTTTCTGATAATAAAATTAAAAGTATCTAGGTGTTATAACCATTCATAGACATTGAAATAAAAATAATTGTTCTTTTTTAATGAATCTGATATAATTTTTCTCATAGACAAAGATGATAGAATTACTTGGTATACATGAAATAATATAACAAACTACCACAAGTTCAGATATAGTAGGATTATGCTTCAGATTGTTTTAAATATTTTGTATAATATTTTATATAGCGAATAATTATAAACCATAAAAGAATAGCATACCCACCATAAACAAGATAAGTACGAGTAATCCCTATATTATCTACGATGAGCCCTACCATCAGACCACTGATAACTCCTGCAACACTCCCTGTGGCTGCAACCCCTGCCATCATACCTATACTATAAAATTTAGGAGGAATAACTGATTTAATCATATAGCGAGATGCTATCAATAAAGACGGAAAAGCAATCAATCCCGTAACAGAGGCTCCTAAGTACATACCCTTAGGAGAGCTAGCAAAAATAAAGAAAGGGATCTTTAACATATAGCCAAAAAGAGCTACAAGCATAAAATATTGAATAGGGATTTTTTTGGTAAGTCTAGGAACAATAGTCATAGAAATCCCCTCAACGATACCAAAAATAGCATAATAATATCCAAAACTGCTAGGATTGTTAAAGGTAGATAATTTTAATGATGATATTGTATTCTCCGCAGTGGTAAACATAAAGAGCATAAAATAAACTAATACCGTAATGGCGTAGGGTTTGTGGGAAATAAGTTCTTTTAAGTCCTTAAATGAAATGGATTTGTTAGATATTGTAACATTTGGAACAGGTTTAATCGCTTGATATAATAGAGGGAATATACATAAAGAAAAGAGTCCTACTACTATAAAACCTAATTTATAAATAAGAAATCCTAAAAGACAGGCTCCCACCACCTGACCAAAGGCAGCACCACTTCTAATTATTCCATATTTCCCTTGTATAAAGACATTGATCCCCATAACCCAAGTATCTAGTAACCCAACGACTATATTCAAAGAGAAACCTATAACACATTGGAAAAATATTAGAGTTTTTATGGATACAAAAGGGACTGTATACACCATAAGAATGGCACTTGTTAATAACATAAGAATGTGCATGAAAATAAACTTTATATTTCCATGTTTAGTAATAATATAGCCTAGGAAACATTGACCAAAAATACCAGCCAAAAACCCTAAAGCAATAATATTACTAATAGTACTTAACTCCACCCCTATACTAGCAAATCTTGGAGCAACAAAAAAATTCCCTCCAGCTTGATATAACTGGGCTAAAAAGAAAATTAAAATAAATCGTAAATAAAGGGCTTTATCATCATCTTGCATTAGGGTACTCCTACATTGGGCTACTATTATCAGTATATAAGATATTAGTGAAAAAATCTACTACTCTTTGTTAAAATATTGGATAATATCCTATCGTAAAACAAATTAGCTTTATCAAGGCTAAGACCACTTTTTCTATGTTAGTAATTGAGCTTATCTGGCTCTTAGATTGGGGATAAGCTCGATTTCTATTGTGATTTCGGGGGAATTTACTGTACTACCACCTCTAGAAGGCGTAGCACATTCTAAATACACAATTCTTTTATAAAATTTGAGTCCCGTGTAATCTGGTGGCTCTAGTATTCTTGGCTAGGTCTTGGACATTTTTATGAGTAACGCCCTTACCTGGGATGATCTCTATTTTCCCTTGAGCACATTCTATTAGTTCTTTGAGCATAGCTTGATTAGAAAGGGCAAGTCCTTCCGAAGCACCTTTAGTGAGGATCCCGTCATACCCCCAATTTATAAGGGTATCTAGGCTTTGTTTTAAGTTTTTTGTATCATCAAATGCCATGTGACAGCTTATACCCATGTCTCCAGCAGCCTCTTTCCAAAGTTTCATAGCTTCTTCGTTTAATTCTTGATTAGGGGTGAGGGCACCCACTCTAACACTGTTATATCCTAGTTTCTTGCAAATAATAATATCTTCTCTTACTATTTCTATCTCTTCTTTCGTGTATATAAAATCGCCCCCTCTAGGGCGAATTAATACGGTGATAGGGGTGGTGATTTGTTGGATACAAAGGCTTAATACACCATAAGATGGAGTCGTTCCCCCCACCGCTAAATTGTCACAAAGCTCTATAAAATCAGCTTTTTTTTCGTGAGCAATGAGTGCTCCATCGAAGTTTTCTACACACATTTCAAATTTCAAAGACATTGTAAGCTCCCTCTATACTACATTATGTCCTTGAAAGGGTATTTTGTCAAGGGAAAAAACCTTGAATATATGGCTTATTTATGTTATCATAGAGGATAGTACAAGGAGTTTATCATGGGAAATCAACAAGTTATCGCAGCTCTATACCAGTTTAGAAATCTTGAAAATCTTGAAGAGTATAAAGAAAAGTTATTGAAAGTGTGTACTCAGCACGGTACATTAGGTACTTTGATTTTAGGTAATGAGGGGATTAACGGTACGGTCGCTGGCAACAGAGAGGGTATTGACAGGCTTAAAGAAACGCTTTTGGCTTTAGGATTTAATGATTTGGAGTACAAAGAATCCTTTGCTCCCCTAGGTCGAACCCTATTCTATCGTATGAAAGTGAAAATTAAGAAAGAAATTGTTACAATGTTGGTCCCAGATATGAAACCTAACGAACAAAGAGCCAATTACTTGAGCCCTCAAGACTGGCATGAGCTGATCAAGGACCCTAATGTGATTATTTTGGATACGAGAAATATCTATGAGTTTCATATTGGGACTTTTCGTAATGCTATTAACCCGAATATCGTGAATTTTAGGGACTTTCCAGCCTTTTGTGAGGCGCATAGGGAAGAGTGGAAGGATAAGACGATTGCTATGTTCTGTACTGGTGGTATCAGGTGTGAGAAGTCTACCTCTTTCGCTACCGTGACGAATTTAGGGAAGAAAGTGCACCACTTGAAGGGTGGGATTTTGAAGTATCTCGAGGAAATACCTAAAGATGAAGGGCTATGGGACGGAGAATGCTTTGTTTTTGATTATAGAATTAGCGTGGGATATGGTCTAGAGATAGGTAAATACGAGCAATGCTATGCTTGTCGTATGCCCTTGACGCCTAAAGAAAGAGAGTCTTCTCTTTATGTCAAAGGTATCTCATGTCCTTACTGTCACAGCTCTCTCACCGATGAGCAAAGAGCTCGTTTTACAGAAAGACAGAAACAAATTACCTTGGGGTCTTGTGCTTTTGGAGTGGCGGTCAACTAATTCGTTTACTTATAAACAATTAACTCAAGATTATAAATATTATTACTACATAAAGGGGCTATCGCCCCTAAAAGCCTCTCTTATTTTTAGAGGGGCTTTTTTTTGTTCTTTAGATATTGACTATGTGGTGAAAAAAAATATAAAAGGGTCATTTTTTAGCGTTAAATAATCATTAAAATGACTGTTTTAGTCACTTAAATGATTGTTTTTTGGTTTATAGTCATAAATTAATCATAA
>CAMQVI010000096.1 GCA_947038195.1 uncultured Brevinema sp. | reverse complement strand
ACTTTTTCTAGCTCTGTTTGTATCTCTGCTAGTTTTTCTTTTTCTTTTTCTATAACGGGGGCTGGAGCTTTATCTACAAATTGGGGATTGTTTAATTTACCCTTTACCGATTTTTCAGCTTTTTCTAGTCTTTCTTTTTCCTTTTCTAGTCTTTCGATTTCTTTTTCTTTATCGATAGATCCTTCGAGATTGATGAAAACTTGAAAATCATATTCCGAAGCAGTGGCTTCTCCTGCTTTAATTTCCCTTCCTTCTCCTGTTATTTCTAAGGAAGATAATTTGGTTAATTTTTGGATAACAGAACTATTTCTTATAAAGAATTCTTTTAAATCACCAGAAACAGAAATCACTCCTTCAGGACTAGCACTAGGGGGAACATTGCTCGCTGCTCTTATTTCTCTAATCATGTAAATCGCTTGATCCAATCTGTTCATTTGCTCATCTATGCTTTCAAACATTTCTTTAGGATTGTGTTTAGGGTAAGGCATATAAAGAATCTGAGACTCTTTATAAACTTCTCTATACAGCTTTTCCGTAATATAAGGCATAAGGGGATGGAGCATTTGGAGGATACGTTTGAACAAAGTTAGGACAATTTGTAACTTTCTAATACGTTCCTTAGGGTCTTCGTGATTGAGGGCTACTTTAGAATTTTCTACATAGCGATCACAAAAATCTCCCCAGATGAAATCATAGGTTTCTTTAGCTACATCGTTAACACGAAATTTATCAAAGTGATCTCTTATTTTTAAGGTAGAATTGTTAAATCTTGTTAAAACACTTTTATCGAAATCGTCCAAATCATAGCTCAATATATCGTCGTGGCTTAAGCTCTTCGGGTCAAAATTATTATTCTCTGCATACATAAGTACAAATTTAGCAGCGTTCCATAATTTGTTAGCGAAACGTTTTCCATGCTCTATTTTATCGGAAGAATAAAGAATATCGTTCCCTAGAGGGGCTAATCGAATCATGGTGAAACGAAGAGCATCTGCTCCATACTCTGCCATAATATCTAGGGGATCGGGAGAGTTTCCAATGGATTTACTCATCTTACGTCCTATATCGTCTCTAATAATCCCTGTGAAATAGACACTTTTAAAAGGAAGCTCTTTACGGAAATGTAAAGTCGCCATAATCATACGAGCAACCCAAAAGAAGATAATATCGGGCCCCGTAACAAGAGTATCTGTAGGGTGGTAATATTTTTTATCTTCCTCTGTTCTATTAACTGCATAAGACCAAAGCCAAGAGCTTGCCCATGTATCTAGTACCATATCTTCTTGTGTGCATGTTCCTTGACATTTAGGGCATTTTTCTATGTTCTCAAGAGAGGCTTCTTGGTGATTACAAGAGTCACAGGTATAAATAGGAATCCTATGTCCCCACCATAATTGACGAGAGATACACCAATCTTTTATATTGTCTAACCAATAATAATAAGTCTTGGTCCAGTGATTAGGGTAGAATTTAATCTCTCCTGTCTCTACGACTTTTTTAGCCTCTACCGCAAGCTCTTTCATGGAAACAAACCACTGATTAGAAAGCATGGATTCTATAGGGACATTGCCTCTTTGGGAGTAGCCGATTTTATTAGTATGAGGTTTTATAGAAACGAGAAAGCCTAGTTTTTTCATTTCGGCAACGGTAATTTCTCTGGCTTCAAATCTATCTAGTCCTCTAAAAAGCGTAGGAACAACATCATTCAAAGCGCCCTCTTCTGTCATTACATTGAGCATTTCGAGATTGTGTCTTTGTCCTACTTCATAGTCATTAGGGTCATGAGCTGGTGTTACTTTTACCGCTCCTGTACCAAATTCTGGATCAACATAATCGTCTGCAATAATAGGGATTTCTTTATTCATGAGAGGGAGGATTACTGTTTTCCCCACAAGGTGCTTATATCTATCGTCTTTAGGATTTACCATTACGGCTGTATCCCCAAACATCGTCTCAGGTCTCGTGGTAGCAATAGTGATGGATTCTGTGGAGTCTTTAATAGGATAGGAAAAATACCATAAAGATCCCTCTTGTTCTTGGTGTTCTACCTCATCATCAGAAATAGCTGATTTGGATTTAGGGCACCAATTTACAAGCCTCGTTCCTTTGTAGATGAGTCCTTCGTTGAAGAGGTCTATAAAAGCTTGTAAAACTTCTATGGTGTATTCTTCGTCCATGGTAAAGCGTTCTCTATCCCAATCACAAGAAACACCTAGGCGTTTGAGCTGATCGTTGATGATACCACCGTATTGTTCTTTCCATTGCATAGCGTATTCGAGAAATTTTTCACGACCTATGTCTTCTTTTTTGATATTTTGTTCTGCTAACCATTGAATTACTTTAGATTCTGTGGCAATAGACGCATGGTCTAAGCCTGGAATCCAACAAGCCTCAAAACCGTCCATTCTTTTATAGCGAATCAATACATCTTGAATAGTATTATTTAGAATATGTCCCATGTGGAGCATTCCTGTAACGTTAGGAGGGGGTATCACAATCGTATAAGGCTCTTTATTGGGATTGGGTACAGAGTGAAAACGTTTATTTTCTACGTCTTCAGCTCCAAGAACAATTTCAAAATCCAAAGGATTATATTCAGATAACATGCTAGCCTCCTATTTTTACATAGCTTTATTATAACGTTTAGGGGCTTAATTGTCAAGATGTCATAAAAAAGCCACATCTATTATATTGATAAATCCACTCAAATATAGTATAATTATTAAAAATAAGAGGAGATCTCCTATGTCACCAAAATTATTTGGAATAAATCATTCAAATAGAGATTTCTCACAAGGAGAAACTTGGGGTAAAAATCAATTTAATTCATCTTTTCCAGTATCTTTAGCTAATTATTTATTTGATAAAGATATTTTAGCTGTATATATAAAAACTGAAGCAAATCTCAAATGTGTTCACAAATATATATCAGTAAAAGATGTATATGGTATTTCTCCAATATCAAACAATACATATTTTTCTTTTGAAAGCCCTTTTTTACCTTTCCAAAAATATATTATAGGTAATATACCTAGAACAGACTTAGTAATAATGGATAGTTCTTCTAATCTACCACTTAGAGGATTAGAAATAAAACTTACAGCTCTTCCCGATCATCAAACATGTGATTTAACAGAATCTCAGTATGGATGTGAATTAGTCATACGTCCCGACACTATAGTATACCTGGCTTGTAGTATAGTATCTAAATTCAGTTCAAATACTAGTAGATTAACCACTATCATAGGAACTCAACTTGATCGTATAAACGACTGGTCAAATGAAAAAGAGGTATTACCCTTAATTCCTGTAATGAAAGACATTCTTATAAAAATCACTAATATAATTACTGACGAACAGACTCCTTTTATTTTACAACCAATTTGGAAAACAATAGGAAAATCATCTATATTAGCTCCTAATTGTTTGGATGTTTTTGTGTGGAGTGATTTAGCTGTTTTAAATCTATTTGTTCCATCTGACAATCATATTCCAAAAAAAATCTGCAGACCAACTAGAACACTTATCTGGCTATTAAAGATGATCTTTGATTATAGTAAAAATCTACAAATTGATCATGTAACTATTATTAATGATTTATCTTATAATACAAAAAATGACAAAGCTTTTTCAATTGGTGGGAATGGAACCTTCCCACTGATGCGCTCTAAAGAATTGACCTTACCTAGAATCACAAAAAATGAAATCAAACATATTATTTTGGGAGGAGGTCAAAAATTATTAAGTCCAGAGCGTAGATTTGATGCTGTTATTTTCAACTCCTCGGATCTGTTTTAAAATGATTAAAACTATTGATTTATTCTGTGGATGTGGTGGTCTATCCTTAGGGTTTCAAAAAGAAGGTTTTGAAATTGTAAGAGCTTACGATATGTGGGATAAAGCTCTTAGTGTTTATAATGATAACTTTTCCCACCCTACTATTTGTACTGATTTATCATTAATTTCTCCTTCAGAAATTTCAGTTTTTAACCCAGATGTAATTATTGGAGGTCCACCTTGTCAAGATTTTTCTTCGGCAGGTAAGCAAAACGAAGACAGTGGTAGAGCAAATCTAACTCTTATTTATTCAAACATTGTTTCCTCAATAAAGCCTCGGTGGTTTGTCATGGAAAATGTAGATAGAATTATTAAAAGTCAAACTTTACCCAAAGCTATTCAGCAATTCAAAGATGCTGGATATGGTTTAACTCGTATTATTTTAGATTCTTCGCTATGTGGGGTCCCTCAAAAAAGAAAAAGATTTTTTTTAATTGGAGAGCTAAATGGTGAAGATAATTTTTTATATGATATTTTAATTAATAATTTAGCAGAGAAACCATTAACTATTCATGATTATTTAGGGATGGAATTTAATACGGAGTTTTATTATAGACATCCTCGTTCATATCAAAGACGAGGTATTTTTAGTATTTATGAACCAAGCCCAACAATAAGAGGAGTAAATCGACCTATCCCTCCATTATATAAATGTCATATAGGTGATGCAACACATGATTTATCTAAAGCTCGCCCTCTAACAACCATTGAACGATCTAGAATACAGACTTTTCCTCAAACCTTTAAATTTCAAGGTTCTAAAACTAATTTAGAACAAATAATTGGTAATGCAGTGCCTGTAGAACTTGCTTCATATATAGCTAAAGAACTATACAATTACATAAACAATAAAACCCTCCATTAATTTGAGGGATTCTTTTAATACTAAAAAAAGATTAACAATCTCCCCCCTATATAAATAATCCCGTACTCAAACAAACGCTAGTATAACACTAGCGTTTTATTTTTGTCTTTTTATTGATTCTATTCTTACTATCTTCTATAATA
>CAMQVI010000095.1 GCA_947038195.1 uncultured Brevinema sp. | reverse complement strand
TTCACAAGTTTTAAAGATAATAAAAAAATTGAGGAATTTGAAAAGAATCCTAAGATTGCTTTTACAACAATACCTACAATTGATACAGAACATGTAAGAGGTAAAGGTCTTGTTTCTAAAAGCAAGCTATCAATAGCAGATCTCTCTGAGGTTTTTATTTCTAAAATTGACGGCTATAAAGAAACTATAGAGTTTGGTGGAGATGATTTATTGTTATTTGAGATTGTATTTCAAGAAGTTACAGTAACTCTTGATTATGAAAATATAGAGGCTATAACAATTTAATAAATATAAAAAAATATTCTATATATAGGAACACAGAATTATTCTATGAAAATTCTGTATATACTTTTACTTATCAGACATACCCATGCTACGCTAGGGGACGAAGAGTGTCTGTCCTATTTGTAAAAGTATATGAAACATCGTGTTTCTAAGACAATGGTGTCGTAGCTTGCACTACGCAACTCGCTATTCTCTGAGCTTTGCATAAGAAACCACATGTCACTGGCGTTCCTGTGGTTCTAAAGGAAAAAATATGACCAATCATAAAGACGAAAAAACATATAAAGGTGTATCCTTTAAATATATGGTTACTGAAGACTTTGATGATATTGTCACTATGCTAGAAAACCCCAAAGTGTGTGAATACCTATTCTTTGCCCCTTGTCCTAGAGAGCATTTGGAAGCTTATTTTTTACCTAAAATCAGAGGGATTCAAGATCAATTACAACAAGACCGCTTACCTAGTGTCCACCTATTTACTATCAAAAAAGATGGTAGGATAATTGGATATTGTGGGATAGATGCAATATCCTATTCTCCAAACAACTACACCATAGGCTATACGATAGATGAGCCTTTTTGGAGGCAAGGAATTGGAATGATAACAGGAGAATTTTTAGTAAATTATAGTGTTGATGTCTTGCATGCTAGAAAACTCACAGGGGATTGTTTTGAACAAAATATCGGTTCTACTAAAATTCTACAAAATTTAGGATTCAAAGTAGAAGGCTGTACCCTAGCTTTGTATAAAAAAAACAATGTTTATCATAATAATTTAATGTTTGGGATTTTAACTGAAGAATATAAAGATCGATAATATTCTGATAATTTATTATATGGTATTTTAAGAAAAGACCTTTTCCCCCATCATTACCTAAATAAGGAGTAGCTATATGAATATTACAAAAAACAATCTATCTTTCTCTTTTATGGAAGAACAAGACTTAGAAGTGGTGTCTTCTATTTTAATGAAAGACAGCGTTTGTTATTACACCTCTTTCGGTCCTAATACCAAGGAAGAGACGGTGGATTACCTTCTCCCCATCATCCAACACATAAAAGCATCTCTGTCAGAAGGGAAAAATCCTGATCGTATCGCCATAACAATAAGAAAAAATAGTACTATCATAGGGCATTGTGGTTTAGAAAAGATAGATGTGTCTTTGGATAATTATATCTTAGGCTATTTTCTTAACGAAGACCAATGGGCTAAAGGCTATGGAACCACGGTAATATCAGTGCTTCTAGACTACGCTTTCAATACCTTGAATGCTTATAAAGTGACGGGAGATTGTTTTGAAGAAAATATCCCTTCTAAAAAATTAATGCAGAATATAGGTATGCAGTTAGAAGGAACGGTAAGAGCCCAATATTTTAGGCACAATAGATACTTCAATCAATGTTTTTTAGGAATTTTAAGAACAGAATATCTTATCTAAATAATATTTTTTTCACTTACAATACTATAATTCTTAATAAATAAATTTTCATGCGTCAATAATTTGCAAAAAGTATCCATCTTACGGTATAATATATAATATAGTGCGATATAAGGAGAATTATATGAAAATCGGAACATCCTCTCTTCACCAAACATCCTTACAAATGAACCAATTAGACTCTAGGCATATAAACAACAACGCCTCTAAAAAACCTGCTGGCACCACAGAGGAAAGCTTTGCAGACGTCTTTTTCAATGTAGTGAATAACATCAACGCAGAACAAACGAAATCAGATCAATTACAACAAGCGGCTATTACAGCCCCTGATTCTGTGAATGTAGCTGATATTTTAATTGCTACCGAAAAAGCTAGACTTTCTGTTGGAATGTTAAAGTCTGTCACAGAAAGAGTTTCAAGAGCCTATACAGAAATTATCAATATACGTTAATCTATACTGAAAGGTAAATTTAAGTATCTAATATACAGGTGTTTGAATTAATAACTAGTGAAGAATAAATTATAAACTAAAGAAAAAGAAATTTTCCTATCGAATATATCGGATTCATTTTTTATAATCTTTAGCGTAATCAATAAAAAAATATAAAAAAAATACAATGAGGGAATTATGCCAGATTGGAAAGCCTTATTTTCAAAAATACTAGAAAAATTTAAAACGATATCTACTCCTATTAAAATAATGATCATCGGGGGCTTTTTTGCCGTGATTCTAGCGTCTGTAGTCCTTATCTCTTTCTCTAGTAAAGCAGGATCAGAAAGTTTACTTTATCAATCTCCTTTATCTCCTGCAGACTATGCTAAAGTCACCTTAGCCCTACAAGAACAAAATATTAGCTTTAACACCAAAAGTGATCAATATATCCTAGTAAAAGACAATGAAACTGCTAAAAATATCCGTATGACCTTAGGGCAAGCTGGGATTATTCCTCAAAATGTTCGTGGTTGGGAGTTATTTGATGTTCAACGTTTTACTACGACCGATTTCGAAAGGGATATCAATCTCCGTAGAGCTATTATAGGAGAAATGACCAAACACCTCAAAACCTTAGGAGATATCGAAGACGTAAGTATACAAGTATCTTTCCCTAAGGAACAATTATATTCAGACCTCCAAACACCCGTTACAGCTTCTGTTGTTCTTACCCCTGTCCCCTACTCTGATATAGCCAATAATAAACAAAAAATCAAAGGTATTGTAGAGCTCGTAGCTTACGGTATTCCTGAATTAAAAGTTGAAGATATTGTCGTTGTCGACAATAAAGGTAACGTGCTCTCCGATATCCTTGTTCCTAATGATGGTGATGAGCAAGTACGTATTGCTCGAGAGCAGTTAAGAATTATAGAAAGAGAAAGGGCTCGATATACAGCTCGTGTGGTAGAAGCTCTTAGTATCTCTCTTCCTAGAGATAGATATTTAGTATCTGCTGATATTGAGTTTGACTGGAACACTAGAACATCTACTAAAACAGAATTACTTCCTACCATTATTAAACCAGATAATCCCCTTACCCCTTATGACGATAGTGAGCAAGTTTTAGAAGTTTTAGTTTCTGAAGATAAAGTAGACGAAAACTATAGAGGACCCTCTTATATCCCTGAAGGGCCCGCTGGAGTAGAGAACAATGTGCCTCCAGGCTTAAAAGATAAAATTGATAGATTCAACCAATATGAAAGAAATCAAGCCACCAGAAACATTACAACAGGGAAATCAGAATCCCAAGAAACTAAAGCTCCTTATCTCATAAAGAGAGTATCTATATCAGTTGCTATCGACGGTATATGGACTATTTTAAGAGATAAAAGAGGCACAGAAATAATATCCAATGGAAGTATTTTAAGAGAATACGCCTCTGCAAGTGATACAGAAATTCGCTCTTATCAAGAATTAGTACAAGGTTCTGTTGGTTATAGTGCTGTAAGACAAGATTTAGTAGTGGTACGGTCTTTGAAATTTGATAGATCTACTCAATTTTCTCTTGAAGATGGGGTTATCAGACGTCGTATCTTGATTCAAAGAATCATCATACTATCCTTATTTAGTTTAGCAGGATTGATTATTTTCATTATTTTCTTCAGAATTGTTTCTGTCCAAATAGAAATCAGACGAAGACAAAAAGAAGAAGAAAGACTTAGACAACAAGCACTCATGCGAGAAGCTGCCCTCAGACAAGCAGAAGCAGAACAAGCAGGTATGGAGCTCTCCATGGAAGAAAGAGCCTCTAATGAGCTTTTAGAAAGTGTTGTTAATGTGGTTAGAGAACATCCTCAAGAAACTGCTAAGTTATTGAGAACATGGCTTGTAACCTCTTAGTATAGGGTTATATTAAGGTATAATAAAATAAAATTGAAATAGGGAGAATAACAATGCCCCCCGAAAAAGCGACAGTCGAAAAAGGTGGCCGTGGAGCTAGTAAGAAGAAGGCTTTAACTGGAAAAGAAAAAGCTGCCATCTTTCTTATTAGTGTAGGGTCAGAGGTGTCTTCAGAGGTTTTAAAACACCTTAAAGAAGAAGAAATCGAAGAAATATCTTTTGAATTAGCTCGTGCCGATCACGTTACTTCTGATTTGAGAGATGAAGTTCTTATGGAGTTTCAAGAATTAATGATGGCTCAAGACTTTATCATGAGTGGTGGTGTAGACTTCGCTCGAGAAGTCCTAGAGCGAGCTGTTGGTACCCAACGTGCTGTAGATATCATTAATAGGCTTACCTCTTCCCTACAAACCAAACCTTTTGATTTTATCAGAAGAACAGACCCTGCTCACCTTGTAAACTTTATTCAAAATGAACATCCCCAGACCATTGCTTTGATTCTATCCTATTTAGAACCTGGTAAATCAGCCTTGATTCTCGCTGCTCTTAATACCGACTTACAAGCTGATATTATGAGACGTATTGCTACTATGGATAGAACATCCCCTGAGATTCTTCGTGAAGTAGAAAGGGTCTTAGAACGTAAACTTTCCACCCTTAGTAGTGAAGATTTTACCTCTGCTGGTGGTATTGATGCTGTTGTTGCTATTATCAATAACGCAGATAGAACTACAGAACGTAATATTATTGAGACCTTGGAAGAGGATGATCCCGATTTGGCAGAAGAAATCAAAAAGAAAATGTTTGTTTTCGAAGATATTATCACCTTGGACGACAAAAGCATACAAAAAGTTATGCGTAATGTTGATAATACAGATCTTTCTAAAGCACTTAAATCAG
>CAMQVI010000094.1 GCA_947038195.1 uncultured Brevinema sp. | reverse complement strand
GTAATATTACAAGGAGTGATTAATTCTTTGACTTGAATTTGCTTAATGGAAAGCATTAGTTTTTTTCTTTCTCATCGGCTTGCTTGATTTTATCTAAAGCCAGTGTTTCTTCTAGTAAAGCCTCTAACATCTCTTCTTTAGGGTATTTTCCGATGATTTCTCCTTTACGAAAAAGCACAGCACTAGTTTTACCCACGGCGATGCCCAAATCAGCCTCTTTAGCTTCTCCAGGCCCGTTAACGACACAGCCCATAATTGCGACTCTTATATAAGATTTGATTTGACTGGTTTTTTCTTTGAAAGCATGTACTGCTTCCAAGACATCATATTCTACACGGGCACAAGTAGGACAAGAGATAATTTCTATTCCTTCTTGTCTCAGTCCTAAAGATCTCAAAATAAAGCGTCCTGCTTCTACCTCTTCCAAGACATCTCCTGTGATTGAAACACGGAGCGTATCGCCTATCCCTTCTTGTAATAAAGTACCCATACCTATGGCATTCTTAACGACGGCTTGCATGCCATCTCCAGCTTCTGTAACACCTAGATGTAAAGGATAATCACATTTATCAGCAAAGAGTCTATTGGCTTCTATCATGGTAAGAACATTGCTGGATTTGAAAGATACTTTAATATCTTGAAAGTCTAGGTCTTCTAATAATTTAATATGTTCAAAGGAAGACTCCACCATGGCCTCGGCTGTGGGGTGGGGATATTTACTAGGGTTAAGGGATCCTGCATTAACTCCTATGCGAATAGGAATATTTCTTTCTTTAGTAGCCTTGATAACATCTTTTACATGATCTAAATTAGAGATATTACCAGGATTTAAGCGCAATCCATCTACCCCAGATTCTATGGCAATAAGAGCTAGTTTATAATCAAAATGAATATCGGCGATAATAGGTAGGGGGCTTTTCGCTTTGATAGCTTTCAAAGCTCTCGCCGATGCCTCATCGGGCACTCCTAAACGAGCAATATCACAACCAGCTGAAGAAAGCCTAAATAATTGCTCTAAGGAAGCTTCTATATTTACTGTAGGAACACTAAGCATGGATTGGATAGATATTGGGTTACCCCCTCCGATTTTAATATTTCCTAAGGAAAATTCTCTTGTCTTTCGACGATATATCTTAATCATAAATGACCTCTTAATAAGTAAAAGGGACTTGCAAAGCAAATCCCTTTTTATTTTAAATGTTTATTGTTTCGTGATGGAACATTTCTCTCAGTTCCTTCATTGCAAAAGTCCCATCATACAAAGGGGTTTTTAGTGCTATCCCTGCAAGCCCATCTTTTTCATAAACAGCAAGAGCTCTAAGGTCTTCTTTGGTAGAGACATTGTCCGCTATATAAAGTGCTTTAATCCCTAAGTCCAATAGATTTTCTACCATATCTATATCTGGGTGAGCCAAGGGTCCGCTTTCAGATCTGTTGCAGAAAAACACTTCATCTATTCCATGTTCTGGTAAAGAACGAACTAAATCAATAGTCCTTTTCCCTATAGAATGACTAGCATCTCTCGTATATACAAAACCATCTATAGAATCTATCCACAAGGCAATAGGCCCTATATTATTAGCTACAATATTACGCAGGAATTTTTTGTTTTCTATCAAAGAAGTAGCAGAAACAATTTTAGTGTATTTACGATGCTCAAATATTCTGACACTTCTAAGATCTCTAATTCCACCACAATAATAGACTTGTTCTTTAGTAGAACCATCTAAATATTCTAGTTGTTTACTAAATTGGGGTTTTCCTTTTAGCATACCATCTCTGTCTTTAACAAAAACAGCTTTAGCACCTTGGTCTATCCAATGTCTTACATGTAATATCGGGTTTTTAATACGAGCAGACAAACCTTCTCTTTCGGGTAAGCCAAACTCTGTAATCCCATTTTCAATCTCTACAATCGGAACAAGTCTCATGTTCCGCCTCCCGTAATCTCATATATTTTAGCATAACATTGTCTGTTTTTGACACTAATAGAGCACAATTTATACTCAAGCTTTTTATACATAACTCCTCAATTACGCACAAAAATCGCACAAATCATGTACAAATTATACACCTTTATTCACCTAAGGTCAATAGCTTTTTACTTTATTTTAATACTTTTTTATTTACACATAAAACATAGACTTATACCTTAGATACTTGAAATATCTATTGACAAGCTCAAAAAAATACTTTATAGTTATTTGTTGAGAATCGCACAAGGATATGTCATGAAAACTTTTAAAATATCTTCTCCAAAGGACTTTGAGCCTTTTTGCTTAAAAATCATTCAAAAAGAATATCCTTCTACCATTATCTTAAAAGGAGATCTTGGGGCTGGGAAAACTACTTTTGTAAGAACATTTATTTCTCTATTAGATTCTGAAATTCTCGTATCCAGTCCTACCTTCACTCTTATGAATATCTATAAAACCAATCCCTATACCATTCATCATTTTGACCTTTATCGATTGAACAATAGCTACGAAGCTACGGAGTGGGGTTTTGATGAATTTGTGGTGGATTGTGATTTCTCCTTTATTGAGTGGGCAGAAAGAGCCATCGATCTCATCCCTTCAAACCACACGCTCATCACCATAGAACACGGTACCATAGAAACAGAAAGATTTCTTTCTATTTCGTCTATAAATAATCCATAGGTGTTCATTAATTTCAAGTAAAGATTTTAGGTTTTAATCTGCAAATTATTATACTATAAATTCATTCTTAATACAACCGCTTTTTAGAAATAGAATTCTATTTTTTAGCCACGTTGACACGAGCAGCTCCTCTATAGAGAGCTCCTGATAAATACTTGGGATTAATACCTCTTTTCTTAGAAACTCGCAACAGATCATTCAAACGATATTTTTCACCATCTATCATCGCTGAGTATTCTTTAGGGTGGCTGAGATTCATCTTGGCTCTTACCACTCCTTTGCTACCATAATGGGTGTAAGTAATAGTACCATATTCATCTATGGACTCTACCATTCCTATGTGGCTTAATTTATCATCCCAGAAAAGATTTCTATTTATATCTGCAGTATTATCAAAAAAGACTATATCTCCCGGTAACAGTTTTTCTTTAGGTTCCAAAATAAGCCCAAATTCTTCGAGTCCATCCCATATAGCAGATACCCCACTATCTCCTTTTCCATAAATCTCGAGGAGATTTAATCCTGTTAGGTGAAAGACAAAGGCGACAAATCCCGAACAATCGGGGTTATAGCGTTGTCCATTAATACGGGGGAATTCTTTAGCTCCTACTGTTTGGGAGATATTATGTACTAGTTTATCATAAAAAACTTTGTTGTCTTCAGCAAAGCTAATAATAGGCAAGCAGATTAATAAAAATGATGCTAATAAACGCTGGGGGATTCTTCTCATATACTCTCCTCAAATACCAACAAGAATATCGGTATTTACTCATTAAGAACTATAAAATAAGAGTCTCTTTATGAGTATTTTGATTTATTTGACCTTTACTTAATAAAAGAAATAAGATATAATATAAAATATAATAAAGAATTGTAAGGAGACTATTATGCTAGGTGTTATTGGTGCTATGTCTGAAGAAATTTCTCTTGTTTTAGAGAATATGACAGGTGTTAGTTCTATCAAAAAGGGAACTATCACCTATCACAAAGGAAAAATTGGGAATCAAGAAGTGGTACTCTGTCAATCTGGCATAGGCAAAGTTAACTCTGCCTTAGTAGCGGCTACTTTAGTTTATGTTTTTGGAGTGAAGGCTATTGTCTTTACTGGAGTGGCTGGTGGCGTTTATGACAAATTAAACCTTGGGGATATTGTTATAGGTACTGATTTTTTATATCATGATTTCGATGCTACCGCCGTAGGATACCAATTAGGGCAAATACCTGATGATAAAGAAAAGTCTATCTTTCATGCTGATACCCAGTTTTCTAACAAATTTTTTGATATTGCTCAAAAAATGTTCGGAGAAGATAAAGTCTATCAAGGGCGTATTGTTAGTGGAGATGTTTTTGTCGCCTCTCAAGAAGCCTTGGATATCCTAAGAAAATTATTTGATGCTTATGCTACAGACATGGAAAGTGCCTCTGTCGCTCACGTGGCTAACAAATGTGAAGTCCCTTGTTGTGTGATTAGAGCTATTAGTGACAAAGGTGATGATGTAGCAGAAGATACTTATCATAATTTCTTCGCAGAAGCTGCTAAAAACTCTGCAGCTTTAGTGGTGGCATTTTGTAACACTCATTCTATATAAAAATACCATATCTTTAAGATATCTATAAACATAAAAATCCCCTCGGCATTACTACCGAGGGGATTCTAAATTTAGCATTTAAGAGAAGGGGGTGCTACCTCTTGCTTATGTTCACCCAAATAACTGCAATACCTGTAAAACCAATACTATTATTGTGGTATTTTCTAGTCTATCCAAAAATTGGCATCACCATCATAGTCTTCTCTATTATGGTAATATTCAGCACTGATTTCATATTTTCCAGCTTTGAATTTAGAGATATCTACCGTAGTAGTGAAGTTTTTGTTTTCATTCTATACCCTTTCTTGATTTTTTTTGTTTTAGGTCTTACTATATACTATGAAGAAGTTTAGTTTTAAATTACAAAGAATACTTGATGTTAGAGAAAAGCTAGAGTTAGAACAAAAAAACAAACTAGCTATTGCCGCTGCTGAGTATCAACAAGTCCTCCTTAAAAAAGATGGCACCTATGTCAAAGTAGAAAAAGCACGAACTCTTGCTTTTGAGAATATGAAACAGAATGTTATCGATATTAGGCATCTCCAAAATCTTGATCTCTTGAAAAGTCAAGCTGATCTTTTGGCTTTTTCCTTAGCTCCTGAGATAGAAGAAAAAAAACAAAAAATGGAAGCACAAAAAATAAGATTCAATAAAGCCCATAAAGATAAAAGGGCTATAGAAATCTTAAAAGAACAAACTTTTAAAAAATATAAAGTTCTTTTAGATAAAGAAGAAACGGATGCCATGGACGAAATCGCTAAAAACTTCTCTCGTAGTAGCCCTAATTCCTATCAAAA
>CAMQVI010000093.1 GCA_947038195.1 uncultured Brevinema sp. | reverse complement strand
TCAGTATTTTTATTTGTTCGAATAACATAATTTCTCCTAAAAATTTTCTTTAATTCTCTTATTTTTCTTATTACTATCTTAATAGCTAAGAGAGTAATTAAACCTTTAAGGAATAATCCACCATTTTATCAACTTTAGAGTTATCAAACACTCAGAACAATACATTTTATCAACTTTTATTGACTTCTATCATCTCATAAGAGTATCTTAGAGAATACGCCGAATATCACCCTCATTAAAGCGATAAGCACTACGAATATACTCTTCAGAAAATTCAAAACCCATTTTAAAGAGTTTCTCATCTCTTTCTATTTTAATCTTTTCATCCTCATGTTCAGGACGCCATTCAAAAACAGGCACCAGAGCCATACCATTCACTTCACATAAATGACTAATAAGCCTATTAATCACTTCAGCGATAAGAGCCTTATCATCTTGAGTAATATCTTGCCTTACCATAGATAAGCCTATATCGTTGCCTAGTTGACCCGTTGTAGAGTCTAAAGCCTTCGCATGTCCTAAAACCAGTCTACTTATTTGCTCCATACAAACTCTATAAAAATCCCCAAATAACGTAGAAGAATTAGATTTATCCGTTTTAAGAGTAGACAAGGTATCAGACCCCTCAATGACAATAGCCCCAGAGCTTCTAAATTCTTGAATGGCATGGAGCATAGACATTTTTTTTTCATCATTACCTAAGTCCGTATGACCCACGATAGAATCTGCCCCAAAACGATCAATATAAGAAATCCATAAATCAAGATTTCCTTTTATCCACGTCGCACTCCAAAAAACCCTTGTCAAGATACTTTCCCCATAAGGATTTGTAAAAGAAGGTCTATACTGCACGAGCTCCACCTCTTTCCCCACGCTTCCTATAGTAGTATTCATAGGACTACTATCGCCGTGATCACTAGGCACTAACAGCCCTGACGCATTAAAATGAAACCAATCACTAGGGAGGGAGTTTATAGCTGTATAGTACCACTTCCCCTCAATCTTTTCCATAGGGTGTTGCAATACGGTAAAACCATACCATATAGCTTTAAAAATTTCCTTAGATATCTTATTTATCCCTATATGATTAAAATTATTCTTAATAAACAATACCGTTTCTTCATCTTCCCCCGTAATATCAAAGGGATCTCCTATCACAGCAGATTCCCTAGCGAGAATAGTAGATTGAATCTCAGGAATATAAGTAAGATCATGCAGAGACCTATGATAGGACACACCACTTCTAGCGAAAAAATTACGATCAGGATTGGGTAATTGTCCCCATACTTGGAGCATTTTGGAGCGTTTTATCCTATTCAATTTTTTATTATGAGCCATTTTTTACTTTCCTTAATTTTTATTTATCTTGAATTTCGCTATCTTTTAGGAGTCCATTTATTACTACCTTTAGGAAGAACGGTATAAGATGATACTCCCTTTTCTCTTTGTTGTTCCAATATCTGTATCGCCCCTGCCAAAGCATCTGGAGCATCGTCATGTACCGTACTATTAGGAAAGAAGAGTAATTGTTCTATTAATAACTGACCCTCTTTACTCTTTCTAAAATCACTTCCCAAATATATTCGCCCCGTCTCGAAGAGGGGTACTAATTGAGCTATCCTATATTCTTTCCTCATCGTATTTTTTATAGAGCTCAATCTCAAATTGATTTTTTGTTTTTTAGCGAAATCATCCAAAGCCCTCATAAAATAAATTTGAAACCCATTACTCTCGCAGTAAGTCCCAATAATATCAGCACTATGTTTTTTATAAAGCTCACAAACCCCTTGAAAGAACTTATTATCAGACCCTTGCACCATCACAGCCCCCACAATATAAAAAGCATTAGCCTTATCCTTCGCTACCCCACAGGGGTGTTTCGCTACGAGTACACAGGCCTTATAGTCATTTTTCTTAATCCCATCCACAGACGGATCAATAAACATAATCATAGGACTATGAGGAGGAGGGGTATTATCTACTATCATAGATTCTGTAAAGAGAGCATGTTCTTCATCACTAGGCATATTTTGGTATTCAGCATTAAAGGCACTAAGCCCCATTTCTTTTCTTTGCTTATGTAAAAATTTCAAAGAAAATCGCTCTTCCCATAAGGAAACTTCCTTACCCTTACCATCAGGGTTGATGGCTCTATATATCTTTCTCGTCCATAAATTCCAAGGTTCATCTTCACTTAATAAAATTGTTCCAGCCACAGACCTATTTCTTAGAATAGTCCCCACTAAAATCAATGTTCCTTTTATAGAAAGGGAAGGAATGAGCCCTCTAGTGATTGTTTCTAGCGTTTTCGCCACCACTTTAGGACTCATAGCCTCTTCGTCTTTCTCTATATCATCTAATATTATTAAATCTGGTCTATCTTGCCTAAAACGGAAGCCTCTTATAGCCTGTTTTCTCCCTCTTGCCAAGATTCTTGTTTTCCCCACCACAAAATCCCCACTAGCCCCTGTTTTAGCATTCATCAATAATGGGCCAAAATCTTCTAAAATCCTTTTATTGTCCGTAAATTCCAATCTTATAAAATCAGCTAAATCATCAGCCAAATCATCCGTAGCCGATACCAAAATAACAAATTTATAAGTCTCCCTCAATATATTCCAAATCACATAAGAAAAACTTACGAGCGTACTCTTAGCGAATCCTCTCGGTGCTGCAATAGCTATCCTTTTGCTCGACTGTCCTTTCTCCAAGAGCTTGATTATCTCTTTATGGAAAATAGGGGATTCCCCTTGCTGATAATGAGGGAGATAATGTTTAAAAAAATACCAAAAATTGCTCAAAGACTTTTCAACACGTTTTTCTTTATCTCTATCCCCAAAAGCTAAAATCTCTGTTTCAAAAAGCTCCAATATATCGGGTATGCTCTTTTGAAATTGAGAAATGCTTACTTTTAGATTGGCCATAGTCCCATCCCAATTATCAATAAATTTATTATTATCATTTTATCCCTCTAATATATGATATTTAAAGGGCGACTAAATAATTGTATTCACTCTCTATCCCTTAAAAAAGCGTTCGCAATCTCTTTAACGATTCCCACATTATGGGGAAAAAATTCTCTCACAAAATTAGCGAAATCACCCATCACCCTAATCGTTTCCCCTAGCTTATCTATAGAAGATTCATACTTCTTTCTCATAGAAATCAATTTATCCAAACGCCCCAAGAGATCGACCTTAGAGTCCTTTTTGCCTATTTGAATCATCGTATCTTGAATCTGTTCCTCTAACCAATAAACAACAGATTTCTTATTAAGATCGATATTACTATTTTTCCATTTTTCATATTTGTAGATTCTTTTCCACCTTATCAAGGTTGCCTGAGATACCCCTAATAAGGACACCATGGCTGTTGTTTTTGTTCCTTGCTCCCATAATTCTACAGCCTTAGGGAACAAAAGTTTTTTTTTGTGCATAAATTAAACCCTCATAATAAACGATTTCCATAGATTACATTAGCTTCATTGCATAGCTAATCACTATCGACAACAAGGAAATCCCAGCCATAGATTGATACACAAATCTAGTATTATAGCGTATTCTATGCTCATGGTCTTCCAGTTTTTTTTCTATTTGCTTAAAATTAGCCTCTTGAATATCTTGGGAATACTTAATAAAAGAATCCAGAGAAGTCGCTAATTTACTTATACTTACAGCAAGTTCTTTTATATCTTGCTCTATTTTGTACTGCCATTTTTCTGTCATAATTATTTACTTCCTATTCTTATACTATTATTCTAAGGTAAAACTAAGAAAAAAAGGTAAGGATTGCTTCAATATTTTCAATGCTGTGCTATGAAGTATGAAAAACGCTATTGATAGAGTACTAAAATTTTTAAAAATGATTTGAGAGTATGATAAGAAATTCCAATAAATAGAGAAATAAAAAGAGAAGACTAGGGGGAATAATAGGAGAAATCAAGAAAGAGAACTATTAAAAAAAGAAGATAAAAGAGGAAAAAAAATGGATAGGGGAATAAGAATGTATTATCTCCCCTAAAAAAGAGGGGGGATAATAAAAACAGCCCTTTAAAGGGCTGTTTTATAATTTCAATGATTCAGAACCTCTATGAATGAGATTCTTTCAAGGTTTTAGACGTGTAAAAAAATGTAGAAACATATAAAAACAAAAAATAAGGGGTATGAGTATTTCATAAATAACTCCTAAGGATATTCTAGGCTAAGTATAGTTGTTCCTAGTGCTTATGTTATTATACGCTAAAAATTCAAAGGATTCAATAGTATTTTTTCAAATCCTGCTATAGTATGTGTATACAGGTGGATATTTACGAATTTATTTTTAAAAACTACCAATCCCCTGCTAATGTCCCGTCACTTTTTGGGTACCAACGCCCCAGATTTCTTTCAAACTTTTTTCCTTCTGCATTAGTATAGGATATATAAGTGGATTGGGATTCTTCTTCTCTTTCGATATCTACAAAAACAGGAAAAGGGTCTTTGATTTTTTTAAGGATTTTAATATACAGAGAGCCGTCTTTGGCAATATAGAGACGCTCTAGGAAACTTAGACTACCTACATATTGGAGGTATGCGCGCTCACTAACGGTGTAGTTAATTTCTTGTTTCGACGAGTCAATCTCATAGCTTAAATTGTTAGTTAAGCGGAGATTTCCATGTTTTTCCTCCCCTGTAGCATAGTAATACTCGTTAGTTTTAGGATTCCAATAGATACCATGATAACCGTAAGAGGGTTCATTGGCATCTGTAGGATCGTCACCATATCCATAATCAAGATTTGCATCTCCCCATTCTTTTGACCTAAGCCACTCAAGGGCATTTGTTTCCAATAACACCAAGTCACTGCCTATATCGTAAGAGGCATCGAGGGCGTGGCTAGGGGTAAAAATAAGTATGAGTAAGGGTAATAGATATTTCATAATATAAACTCCATAGGATATGCCCTAGATATTAAAAAGGAATCTCTGTCCAATGAAAAAATTTAATCTCTGGCAGTTGCGTTGGGTCTTCTGGAAAATATACCCGTAGCGGTCCAGGTTTTTTAATGACTTTGATATATTGTTGATTTGTATTTCTATTATCAATATAGAGTCGCATATTAGTAGTAATATAACCCA
>CAMQVI010000092.1 GCA_947038195.1 uncultured Brevinema sp. | reverse complement strand
TTATTTGGCGGGGGTCTTTACCCGAAGGGTGCTTTAGCTAGGGGTAGCGTAGCAGTCAGGTGTACCCCCTAATAAAGAAAATTAGCACTACAAAAATCTCTCTTATATCAAAAATAGTGATAGTAAAAAAAGGGACACCGAGAAATCTCTCATGTATTAAAGATAGTGATAGAAAAAAGAGGGGGGATTGAAATTAAGGGTAGGGCAAATTGTCTTTATATAATTAATTGAGTATTTTTTAATATAAACATATTAAGGAGATACAATTATGGAAGGAAGTTCACTTAAACGCTCATCAGAAAGCGGAGCGTATAAATGCACAGAATGTGGGAATTTTGAAGTTCATGTTAAAGGGAAGTTAAAAGCACCATGCTCTAAATGTGGATCTAGTTTTAATTGGGTTTTAGAACCTCAAACGACCCCTGTGTGATAATTCACCAAAATAAAAAGTCCTCTCTCTATAGAAAGGGCTTTTTTTGATTTAAGTAGGTAAGGAATCTTTATACTATAAAAAACTTCAAAAAAAACTTCAATTGAGGGGGGATAATGATTGATTGTTTTGATTTGCGTGTTATAATGTATATAGAAGAAAATAAGGGAGAATGGACTATGAAAAGGCTACATTTATTATTGATTTTAATCTTAGGGATAGCACATCCTTCCTTTGGGGATATTGTGGACTATGCGAAAGAAGGGAATCTTGATTCTGTAAAAGGATGTGTCTCTAAAGGGATAAATGTTAATATTCCTAATACAGAAGGAATGACTGCCTTGATGTGGGCTTCGGGCTCAGGACATGGCGAAGTGGTTCAATATTTAGTAGAAAAGGGCGCTATGGTGGATACAAGTTTAGAGGGTTGGACAGCCTTGATGTTGGCTTCAGGGGCAGGACATAGTGAAGTAGTGAAGTATTTAATAGATAAAGGTGCTAATGTTAATAATAGAGACGAAATAGGGCGAACAGCTTTAATGGGGACGGTGGCTAATAATCATTTAAAAACAGCTGAGTATTTGATTGAAGCAGGGGCTGGTATTAATTCTAGAGATGAAAATGGCTTTAGTCCTTTGATGTTGGCTGCAAATGCTGGGCATTTGAAAGTAGTGAAGTATCTTGTGAAAGAAGGGGCTGATACTAAGGCTAAAAATACTTATGGGTACACTGCTTTTAAAATTGCTGAAATGTACAAGCATAAGAAAGTCGCTAATTATTTAAAGGGGAAAAGCTAGTTTGAGGGGATTGGAAAGTAATATGTACTAAATAGGAGTTTATATTATTTTAGGAGGGTAGTTTATAACCCCTAAATTTTCTTAGAGCTTATAATAGTATAAGTCCAGAATAATATAAAAGGATTCGAAATGATGGATAATATTATAAATTTTTATTTATGATACGATAGTAATTGATTTTCAGAGATAAGTGTTCTATAATAATATACTTAGTAAGTACAGAATAATATAAAAGAATTCGAAAAAATTAAAAAAGTTCAATAAAAAAGCCCATAAGGTACCCTATGAGCTTTTATTATATGTTAATTTATTTCTTTTTATAGATACCGTTTATATTATACTCAGAGCTATTATACATTTCTCCATCTATAGAGTATACGTCTGGTGTAACAACATTTATTCTATTTTCATCTAAAACAGTAATTTGAATCTCACCAGAAAACTCTAATGAATAAGAATAATAGTCTGTATAAACAAATACTTCATAATCAGGATCGTAATTTGCGACAAAAGATTTTTCAAAATATGAATCGAACATTTTTAATTCGAAATACATAATATTAGAACCAATATAAGATGCTGTGATTAATACTCTTTTTTCATTATTACCCATAGTCTTATAGACACCGTTAAATTTTGTTAATGTGGTATTTTTATTGTCTGACCTTAGAGTTTTATCGTTTATCTTATCATGTGTGCCTGAAAAATCCCCAAAATTTGCACCATATAGTCCGTATGAACCACTTTCATCAATACCTATTGTATCATCATCTACGATATAAACTGTAAAATTATGTGTACCACTTTCATCCCCATCCATCGTTGCTATTTTTGTAGTAGCTTCAAAAACAAGCTGACCATCAATGTACTCAAGAATATAATCACCTGTACCTGAAAACCCAGAATAGGTAATGCCATATACACTAGCAAGCATTTTCGTAGGATTTATATAGGTAAGTGTTATATGGTGGTAAGTTTCTCCTTCATCCTCTCCGTAAGTACCTTCAAATCTCTTTAAATAAGATTCATTTTTGTTAGAAACACTATTTTTTGCTATAACTTTCTTTTTACTTCCTAAAACAGACACTTCAAAAGGCATAGATTTTTTAGTAGATGTATTTACCCAGTTTCCACGGTATACAATGCTATCTTTATCAAAACTACCTATAAACTCTCCTGTCATTTTACCGTCTACAATTTCTTCTAAAATAAGACCAGTTTTTGTAGAATTCCCTGTGAGCACTATGTCTATTTTATGTTCATCATAATAATATTTCCCTGTAACTGTATCATCGTCTGCTATAGTGATATTCATAGTAATAGGGTATTTTTCATTAATAGTACCTTTTAATGTATATCGATCACCTGATTTAGTACCACAACCCACTAGTGCAATCGTAAACAACAATACTGTAATAATATTAGAAAAAAAACTTTTCATAAAACATCTCCAAATAATTTTTTATTAATCAAATTGATACTGTAATTATAGTATATATATTTATATATTACAATAAAAAAGCCCTCTGTAAATAGAGAGCTTTTTTTGATTTGTATTTAAAGAGGGACGAGGGTGGCTATTTTTCGGATCCGAGTTTCCAAAAAGCGATGTCTAATAATTTCATAATAGGATAGTCAGCTTTGTAGGTAGTGGTATAAACTTCCTCGGTGATATTTGTTTCAAAGAATGTTAATAAATCGGTGATACATTTTTCTATAGTAGCACTGGATAGATTGTGGGCAATCTCTGAAGTTTCTAAGCCTTTTTTGAGATAATTATCATAGGCAGGAAGACAACATATGGTACCTAAGAGGACTTCGGTGATTAAAATAGAAGACGCTTTTCTGTCTTTGGTATCGACGGTTAAGTCCATTATATCTTTCCAAGTATGTTGAAAAAGCTCTGCATATTTATTGTAGATTTCGTCGTATAATTTTTTGATGTCTTTAACGTGTGCTTTTAGATAGTTAATATCGTGATTGTTCTTGCGTAATGCGATGGCTTCGGGGCTAAATAATAAGGAGATAATGGATCTATGGATAGTATAGTTGTAATGAAGATTAAAAGTAGAACCTCTGTACATTCCCAAATTTACTAAATAGGTGCCCAAATGTAAGGCTAATAAGTCTTTTTCTTTTTTGGTAGAAGGGACGGTGTCTTTGTCGTAAAATTCACCGAATGCCTCATAACATAAATTCCAAGAATAAAAACGATGGCAGGATACGCCGTTAGATTTTAATTGTTCTAATTGTTTATAGTGTGCTACTAGGTCTTCTAGTTTAGCACTATTGAATGGACTCATAGATAAACTCCTCTGTATAGGATTATATAATATTATTACTATCTTGTCAATGGTAGTATACACTATAGTGATGGTGGATTTTTCTTGGTTTTAAAAAGAAATTGACAATGAATGGTATTATTGATATAATATCGGCAGGAACAAGGTTTTTTGTCTTTATATTTCAATGAGATAATAAAACGGTGGGATAAAGAACATCACGATTTTCTTGCTATGATTTTCACAGAAGATAGGTCTATATTTTAAAAAGGATGTGAAAATGAATAAATTTAGTATTCTGAGTATATCATTCATTGGTTTAACTCTTAACGCTATTGTAGTACCATTATTAGGAGATATATTTTTAGAATTTCCAGAGGTATCTCCATTCCTTATTAAAGGACTAATTACGATTCCTCCTTTGTTTGTTTTAGTGAGCTCTTTGGCTTTTCCGTATCTCTCTAGTGTTTTCAAAACAAAAACTCTTGCTTTATTAGGTATTCTTATATTTACCCTAGGGCTGGGGATTGTTTGGACAAATAGTATAGAAAATATATTAATACTTCGATCAATTTCTGGGCTAGGCGTGGGTATAATGATGCCATTGACTATAGCAATGATTTCTTCTTTGTTTTTTGATGATAAGGTTAAAATGCTAGGTCATGCCTCGGGTTTTAATCAACTAGGTTGTGTTACAGCTGTTTTATTTTCTAGCTACTTAGCTCTTAGTGGGTGGCGGAATGGGCTGTATTTTCATTTACTAGGGGTGATTGTCGCTTTTATTGTGCTAGTATTTTTACCCAATATAAAGCTTAATGTTAAAAATGTACCTATAACAGTTCCTTTATTTAAAAAATATTTCCCTTATAGTTTTTCTATATTTTGTGCGATGGGGATTTTATTTGTGATTCCCTCTCATTTTTCAATATTTATGACTCAAGAGCAACTGGCTTCTAAACAATCTGTGGTTTTATTATTAATGATACAACCGTTCTTCTCCTTTTTAGGAGGAATGAATTTTTCTAGTATAGATCGCTATTTCAAGCAAAACTTCTTGTACTTCTCTTTATCCTTATTCTTTATTGCTTATATAATTCTAAGTTTTTCTTCTAATATCGTTCTCTTAGGGCTATCTATGGCTTTAGCTGGGTATGGTCTAGGGCTTCTTCTTCCATGGATACACAGTAGCGCTGCCACAAAAGCTCCTCAAAGTGAATTGGCTCCTGTTATGTCTCTAATGAATTTTGCTTTGTTTTTTAGCCAATTTATAACACCAAATATTCTGCAAGGTCTTCAAGACATTTTCTCTATTCAAGATATTCGCTTTCCTTTTTATTGCAGCATAGGGGCTACTGTTTTATTTGCATGGTATTTACAAAAAAAGATGCCTGCCTAAGATGTTAGTATAAAAGGCTATGCTTGTTTTGTTAAAAAGCATAAAATTATAATTATATAAAAGCCCTCCATTATAGAGGGCTTTTTATGATTGTAATTATTTTTTAGTAAATACGACTTTACCTTCTTTTATGGTACTAAGGACTTCTATTTCTGCTATAGCCATAGGGTCCACTGTTAAGGGGTTTTCTGATAGGATTATCATATCTGCTAATTTACCTACTTCTAAAGAACCTTTCGTTTTTTCTTCAAAGTGTTGGTAAGCACTCCACAAGGTTAAGGATTTTAAGCCTGTCATTACGGAAACTCTTTGTTCTGGTCCTATCTCTTTACCTGTTCGAGAAATTCGATTTACAGTAGCCCATAAGACTCTTATATTATT
>CAMQVI010000091.1 GCA_947038195.1 uncultured Brevinema sp. | reverse complement strand
TTCATGGTAGCAGAGCACCTTCATGGTAGCAGAGCACCTTCATGGTAGCAGAGCACCTTCATGGTAGCAGAGCAATGAAAAAAAACACTTCCCCATAATTTAAAATATTCCTTTCTTAGAGAGAAATATAAAAATCCCACCCCTCAAAGAATTTCAAAAATTTGTTCTTGATCTCATCCAGTACTTTTAAAATATTTAGAATATCTTCTAAAATAAAAATCCCAAAAAAATTATTTCCATTTTCCCCCAGCATTTTAAAAATTCAAAAATCCATCCCCATTCTCTAAAAAATATCCCCCTACCCGAAGATTTTTAAAATACAATAAAAATATCCCCAATTTCGCCCAGCATTTTAAAATATTTAGAATATCTTCTAAAATGAAAATCCTCTCTATTATAAAAATATAAAATCAAGAATCCCTCTCTAGTTTAAAAATCCCTCTTTTCTTTATAAAAAATCCCAAAAGAGTCAAAATAATCATTTTAAATGAGCTAAAACAATCAATAAAATGACCTTTAAATGACTATTTTAGAGTTTAAATGACTGTAAAGATCAAAAAAAACGTCTTTTTGAGTATTTTTAAAAGTCAAAAAGACTAATAAATATTAATAGTGGGCTTTTATTTTGTACTTGATTATTATAGATGAGAATTGTATCATAAAAGAGAAAAATCTAAATACCAAAAACATTAAAATAGTGTCTAAAAGTAGTTAAGAAAAGATTGACATAAAGGACACAAATATTGTATAATATTCTAACGAAATAAAGGAGCTGTCTTATGGCATTTTTCTGTAATTCCTTACCCTACCCTATTCGCCTAAGCAATAAAGACATGGCAGTCTCTAAACCAGTTTAAAGTTTAAATACCGATTTAATATCGGTATTTTTTTTAGATATTTTGCAAATTGAAAATAATATAAATTAATGAAAGAGGGGAACAATGAAAGCAAAGCTTATCTTAGAAAATGGGGAAGTTTTTATAGGGAAAACCCTAGGCTATGTAGCTGATACCACGGTAGCAGAATTAGTTTTTAATACTTCAATGAGTGGATTCCAAGAAATTATGACAGACCCTTCCTATTATGGACAAATGGTAGCAATGTCTTATCCATTGATTGGAAATTATGGCTTTAACGCCGATGACCTCCAATCAGATACCCCAAAAATTTCTGCTTTTATTGTGAAAGAAGATTGTAAATTTCCTTCTAATTTTCGCTGTGAAATGACCCTTCGCAATTATCTAAGACAATATAAAATCCCTGGTATAAAAGGGGTGGACACAAGAGCCATCGTTCGTATCATCCGAGAAAATCCAGGTATGACAGCTATTATCACCACTAAAGATCTTACCCAAAAACAAATACGTACTCTTTGTGCTGGTTATTCCAATGATGATGCTATATCTAAGGTGACTTGTAAAGAAGCTTATGACTATACCCTTGTTACAGAGACTTCCAGGTATAAAATTGCTATTATCGATTACGGCACCAAAAGATCTATACTTCAGAATTTTGCAGAATTAAATTGTGCTATACGTCTTTTCCCTTACACTACGACCACAGAAGAAATAGCAGAATGGAATCCCGATATGATCTTCTTATCCAATGGACCAGGAGACCCTGCTGTTCTCCAAAACCAACTAGGATTCCTTGAGCCTTTCTTTGGTAAAATACCTATTACGGGTATTTGCCTAGGACACCAACTTTTAACCCTCGCCCTAGGAGGAAAAACCTCTAGGCTTAATTACGGACATAGAGGAGGAAACCACCCTGTACTCGATATCATAAACGATAAGGTTCTCGTTACCTCCCAAAATCATGGTTACTATGCTTGTGAGCTTCCTAAAGACGTTATAGAAACCCATAAAAACCTCATAGACCAAACAAACGAAGGCATGGAGTCCAAAAAATTATGGATTAAATCCGTACAGTTTCACCCCGAAGCAGGTCCTGGACCTAATGACGGCAAAGTGTTATTCGGTCAATACTTAGATTTTGCAGACCAATTTTATCAGGAGAAAAAATAATGGAAAAGCTAAAAAAAGTACTAGTTATTGGATCAGGCCCTATTATTATTGGGCAGGCTGCAGAGTTTGATTATTCTGGGACACAAGCTTGTCATGCTCTTAAAGAAGAAGGTATTGAAGTTCTTTTATTAAATCCCAATCCTGCTACTATTATGACAGATGCTTCTTCTGCTGATAAAGTCTACCTAGAACCTCTTGTCGTAGAGACCGTCGAAGCTATCTTTATTACCGAACAACCAGACGGTATTATATACACAATGGGCGGACAAAGTGCCCTCAACCTTGCTATGGAACTCCACAAGCTAGGGATTCCTGAAAAATATAATGTAAAAATTCTAGGCAGTGATATTAGTGCCATTATTAAGGGCGAGGATAGAGAAATTTTTCGCTCTCTTATGCAAGAAATTGGTGAGCCTATTGTTGAAAGCGAAATTATTCATACCATAGAAGAAGGACTTAATACTGCTGGACATATTGGGTATCCTGTTATTGTAAGACCTGCCTTTACTCTCGGTGGCACAGGGGGAGGTATTGCCGAAAGCCCTGAAGAATTAAAAGAAATTCTTGCCAAAGGCTTAGCCCTTAGCCCTGTTAGTCAAGCTCTTGTTGAAAAGAGTATTAAAGGCTGGAAAGAAGTAGAATTTGAAATCATGCGAGATCATAAAGGTAATGGTATTTCCGTATGTCATATGGAGAATCTCGACCCTGTAGGTATTCATACGGGGGATAGTATCGTGGTCACCCCTTGTCAGACCCTAGCCGATCACGAGATCCAAATGCTACGCTCATCTGCCTTACATATCACAGAAAAAGTAGGTATTATTGGAGCTTGTAATGTACAATTCGCTCTCCATCCTAAATCTTTTGACTATATTGTTATTGAGATCAATCCTCGTGTAAGTCGTTCATCTGCCCTAGCCTCTAAGGCTACAGGGTATCCCATAGCTCGTATTGCTACTAAAGTTTCTATTGGGTATAGTTTGGATCAGATTGTTAACGACATTACAGGAAAAACTCCTGCATGTTTTGAGCCCTCTCTAGACTATGTAGTAGTAAAAATCCCCAAATGGCCCTTTGATAAATTCCCTAATGCAGATCGCACTTTAGGGACTAAGATGATGGCTACAGGTGAAGTCATGGCGATAGGACGTAATTTTGAACATGCCTTTCTCAAGGCTATCCGTTCTTTAGAAATAAATCGTTATGGTCTTATGTACCCCGCCTCTGAAGATAGAACAGTAGATGAATTGAAAAATAGAGTAATCAAAGCAGGAGACGATAGAATTTTTGACGTGGCTGAATTGCTCCGTAAAGGTTTTATGTGGACTAAACTCTGTGAGCTAACAGGTATTGATTATTACTTTATGGAAAAAATTGATTGGATCGTTAGACAAGAAGAAATCCTCAAAACCTACGCCCTTGGTGATCTCACTGCCGAAATTCTTCGTACCCTTAAAAATAAAGGATTCTCTGATAAAGCAATGTCCCAATTAATGAACATCGCTGAAGAGGATATTTTTGAAAAACGTAAAGAGCTCAATATTTTTCCTGTCTATAAACCTGTAGATACTTGTGCTGCAGAATTTGAAGCTCTTGCTCCTTATTATTATTCTTGTTACGATACAGAGGATGAAGTCCCTGTATCTGATAAACGTAAGATGCTCGTTATTGGTTCTGGTCCTATACGTATAGGACAAGGGATTGAATTTGACTACTCTGTGGTACATGCTGTAAGTACTTTAAAAGAACTGGGATTTGAAAGTATTGTTATTAACAACAACCCTGAAACTGTAAGTACGGATTTTGTTATCGCAGATAAATTATATTTTGAACCTCTCACAGAAGAAGATGTTTATCATATTATTAGAAAAGAAAATCCAGAACTGGTATTTGTACAATTTGGAGGGCAAACAGCTATCAAATTGGCTCGTTTCCTCCACGAAAAAAATATCCCTATGGCAGGGGTAGGTTTTGAACAAATCGACCTTGCTGAAGATAGAGAACGTTTTGATGCTCTCATGGAAAAACTAAATATTCCAAGACCCAAAGGAACTAATGTTAGAAGCGTAAAAGACGGCGTGGCTGCCGCTAAAGAATTAGGTTTCCCCGTATTAGTCCGTCCTTCTTATGTTCTCGGTGGAGCAGGAATGGAAATCTGTTACTCTGAGCAAGAAGTCGGCTCTTATCTAAGCACAGCTCTCGCACTTACAGAACACCCTATACTCGTAGATAAATATCTTAATGGTATAGAATTAGAAACAGATGCTATTTGTGATGGAACAGATATCTTTATCCCTGGCATCATGGAACATTGGGAAAGAGCTGGGGTGCATTCTGGGGATAGTATCAATATCTACCCTACCCAACGTATAAGCCCTGAAATAGAAAAATTAGTGGAAGAATATTGTCGAAAAATTGCCCTCGCTATGAATATTAAAGGGCTCATCAATGTCCAATTCGTCATATATGACAATAAACCTTATGTTATAGAAGTAAATCCTCGTGCTAGTCGCACCATACCCTTTATTGCGAAGGTTACAGGTGTACCTGTGGTGTCTATAGCGACTCGTGTAATGCTAGGAGAAAAACTTAAAGATATTGGTTATGTTAACATACATCCAAAAATCAAAGATATTGCCGTGAAAGTACCTGTATTCTCTACAGAAAAACTCACCAACGTAGAAGTGGGATTGAGCCCAGAGATGAAATCTACAGGAGAAAGTGCAGCCATTGCCTCTACCCTAGAAGAAGCTCTCTATAAAGGTCTTCTCGCTGCTCGTAAAAAATATCTTGATCTTGATGATGTTCATATTTATCTTTCCCTCTGTGATCAAGAAGCTATTAGAGACGAAATCGCTGAAATCCTACTTTCTTTTCCACCTAATACCCTTACCCTAAGTGCTGAAGAACATACAGCTCTCTTCTTGCAAGATAAAGGCCTACAAGTACAAGCCTTGAAATCTACTGAAAAAATCGAAGCTGGTATAAGGAATGGGACTTTTAATATATTTGTTAATATCTCTACTTCCTCAAGGGATAAAGAAAGAAATGAATTTGCCCTGAGAAGAACTGCTTTGGAATTTGGCTTAGAAGTCATGACTTCCCCAGATTCTCTTAAAGTATTCTCCTTAATCAAAAATGCTAATATTACAGGGTTTACTACTAAAGAACTCTTTAGTAGTATAGGACAAAAATAATGAAATCTCTTGTTTCTATTAATGATATTGACAAAACAACAATTTATAGACTTTGCCAACGAGCCCTAGAGATAAAAACTAATGGATTCTCAAAAACACTTCCTGACAAAATTATTGCGACCTTA
>CAMQVI010000090.1 GCA_947038195.1 uncultured Brevinema sp. | reverse complement strand
TGTCTGTAAGAAGAAATCATAAAAACATATTGAGGATGATAATATTGTTGTACATATTCGCAAACGACACCGTTTGTTAATTCTGCATAAAGTTCAAAATATAATGTAGATTGGTTTGTAATATTTAACAGTTTTTTTATATGAGTCGCTGGAATTTTAGCAGTGAGTTTTTTATGGACACAATTGATACTCATTCCCATATCTTGTTCAATATAATCATACTTGACTAAGGTGTCAGATTTTGTCATATTAGGAAATAGATATTGAGGGAGGAAACTTTCTTCATAGATTAAAGGAACTTCTTCAGAAGAAATAACACGATTAACAAAATATACAAGTTGGTTATTTTCAATACCTAAAAACTCAGCAACATAGGGTGTAGCGGGTATTAAATCAAAAGAAAGGATATCGATACTATATTTTTTATTAAGTGTTTGAAATTCTTCTTTTAAGCTTTTTGCTTGAAGGAGATCATGTCGAAATATATTAGGTGTGATAAAGCTTGCAGAACAAGCTTTTTTTTCAATAATTTGATCATCTGATAACAATTTGAGAGAATGTCGAATAGTGACACGACTTGCTTTAAATTCTTCTGCTAAAGATCGCTCAGAAGGAAGTCTGTATAGTTTTTGAGAAGATAATATACGAGATTTGAGGGTTTGATAAATTTCTATATATAATAGTTTTTTTTTCATAAGAGCCTCATATAAATATTGATTTTTAAGTATAACACAAAAATATACAAAAAACAAGTTTTGGATTTTGGTTTTTAAGTCCTTATTATATATAAAAATAACAAAATATATTTTTCTTAAAAAAAACACATTGACTTTTGGTTTTATTGTGGTATTATATAGGCGTAGAATAATATTTATTCATAGGAGAGTACCATGAGTTTAACTTCAAAATTAGAAAAATTTGCTTTAGCATTGATCGATGAATCGAATGCAAAAGTCATAATCCCTTGTAATGAAGATGCAGCGGGATACTGGTTTGGTGGCGGAAACATGATAGAAACAAGCGATGGAAATTTATACATTTCTGGTCGTTTCCGAAATTATGGAGATTCTCGAACAGGACTTGATTTAGGAGACAGAGGTTTAGAATTGGCTATTTTTGAATCAACAGACAAAGGTAAGAGTTTTCATAAAGTTCATAGTATTATGAAATCAGACCTTCCTGGAAATGTTTTGTCCATAGAAGGAACTTCAATGAATATTAATGCTGATGGAGAAATTGAGTTGTATATTTCTTCTGAAAAACAAGAGTATTCCTACCCAGAACACCTCAAAAGCTATCTCAAAGCTGGAACAGGAGTTTGGACTATAGATGTAATCAAAGCTAAAACATTCAAAGAATTGACAGCAGATAAAATTCAAGAAGTCGTAGCTGGATCAGATTCTCAATTTATCCATGTCAAAGATCCTTTTTATTACAAATCTCATACAGGTGATGAATACTTAATGTTTTGTACCCATCCTTTTAATTGGAGTAGTTCTAATACAGGCTATATAAAACGTAAGGGAAAAGATCTAGCTTTTGAAGAACCTGTATTTTATTTCTTTCCAAAAGGACATACTTGGGATGTTGCAATGACAAGAGGCACTTATGTTTTTGATATGCCAAAAGTGGGAATGTTAAAAGATCAGGATATTAGTTTGTTCTTCTATGATGGTGGAGAATGTGTCCGGAATCTTGATGAACATCAAAATGCTGTTAAACGTCCTAGAGGGTATTCCTGTGAAGAATTAGGCGGTTTAGCTTATATTCAAAATGGAGACCTTCATAGTGTCAAACGCATATCTATTGATGGTCCTCTATTTCTTAGTCCGCATGGAACAGCTTGTTCTCGTTATGTAACAACGCTTCAAACAAAAGATGGTATTTATGCAATTTGGCAACAATCTCAAGCAAGTTGTGCTCAACCACTTGTTATGAACTTTTTAACTAATAAACAAATTGAAGCTTTACTTTCTTAAAATATAAAAAATGGAGTAAAATTATGAAAAATTTATTATTAATCACCCTTGTATCATTTATATCAGCCTGCAGTAGTAAACAAGATCCAAATTTAATTCGTGTCGCTTACCATCCTAATATGGGAGGGGCCTCTACTATTATCACAGGGATTAAACAAGGTTTTTTTGAAGAACAAGGTATCGAAGTAGAATTAGTAAAATTCATTAGTGGACCAACTGAAATCGCAGCAATGATATCAGGCGATATTCAAATCGGTTATATTGGATTTGGAGCACATACCCTTGCTGCTGAAGGAAAAGTACAAATTATTGCTACCGACGGTATTGCTGTCGTAGAAGGAATTAGAACCCACAAAGAATCAGGGATTGATAGTGTAGAAAAATTAAAAGGCCGTACTTTAGGTACTCAATTAGGAACTTCTGGAGAAGCAATCGTTGACCAAGTTTTAGCAAAAACAGGTGTTAATAAAAAAGAGATTAAAATTTTAAATTCTGATATATCAAGTGCTGTAGCAGCATTCATTTCAAAAAAAATAGATGCTATTGCTGTGTGGCCACCCTATACAATAGAAATTGAAAAACGTATTGGAAAAGAAAATCTTAATAATATTAGACCTACTAGTTCAGGGGTAGATTCTACAGCAAGTTGGGTAGCAATACCAAAATACTTAGATGAAAATCCAGAAATTGTTCAAAAATTTCTTATCGCATTATATAAGTCCATGGATTATCGTGAAGAAAACTTAGACGAAGTCATCGGATATGTTGCAGAACTTGTTGGTATTGATAAAGAAACAGTCGAAAATGAACGTTATAGCTCTGATTGGATGAATTCTAAAAAAATGAAATCTATGCTTGCCGATGGTGAGATTCAATCCATTTACAAAAGACAAGGGGAATATTTTAAAGAAAATGACCGCTTACAAGGGGAACCAGTACCAATAGATCAGTATATTCGTTTAGATATTATTAATAAAGCACTAAACTAGGAGTTCTTCTATGAAAAAAGATGCAAAAATCAAGTGTATATATACAGCTATTTCTGTGATACTCTCATTAATACTTTGGCATATTGTAGCCAATTCAATAGCTGGAGCTGTTATAGCTAGCCCTATGGATACTATTAATTCTTTTTTTCGTGAAATGACTAGTGGTAGATTGGTCAAACATATTTCAATTAGTCTATTCCGTGTAGCTACTGGATTTAGTTTAGCTTTTGTAGTAGCCATTCCTATCGCCTTTCTTATGGGTTGGTATGCACCTATACAGCTATTGCTAGAGCCTATTATTCAATTTATAAGAAACATCCCTGCCTTGGCTTATATTCCCCTTATCGTTGTTGCTCAAGGGGTTGGAGAAAGTGCAAAGATAACTGTTATCTTTATTTCCACTTTTTTGGTGATGATTATTACAGTTTATCAAGGGGTACGTGAGGTAGATAATACTCTAATCAAAGCAGCTCGTGTTCTCGGAGCTAAAGATAAAGATATTTTTCTAAGAGTTGTAATTCCAGCATCTGTTCCTTATATTCTTGTAGGGACAAGACTTGGTTTAGGATCTGCTTTAACAACACTTATCGCTGCTGAATTAACAGGTTCGGATGCAGGTTTAGGGCAAATGATACAAGAAGCAAGTTTATATTTTAGAATGGATTTAGTTATGTTAGGGATCATCGTTATTGGTATTATTGGTGTAACTCTCAACATGATAGTGGGGCTTATTGAACAAAAGCTAACAATATGGCAAGAGAAGGTGCAAAAATGAAAGTAAAAGTACATATTTCGAATGTAGATAAAATCTATAAAGGAACTTCTCGAGATGTTCATGCCCTTGATAATGTAAGTTTAGATATTTATGAAAATGAGTTTGTTTGTGTGATTGGCTCTTCTGGATGTGGTAAAAGCACAATGCTAAATATTTTGGCTGGGCTTGATACCCCTACCTCAGGTAAGATCCAAATCGATGGACAAGATATCTCTGGAACTGGTATTGATAGAGGTGTTGTATTTCAACAATATGCCCTTTTTCCATGGCTCACTGTAGGACAAAATGTAGCTTTTGGATTAGAAATGCAAAAACTTCCAAAAGAAGAAATCAATACAAAAGTTGATCATTATCTAGAAGCAGTAAGTTTATTAGATTTTAAAAATTCTTATCCAAAAGAATTATCTGGAGGAATGAAGCAAAGGGTTGCTATAGCAAGAGCCTATGCTGTTAATCCAAAAGTTCTTTTAATGGACGAACCTTTTGGGGCTTTAGATGCTCAAACACGAGCTCAACTCCAATGTGAGCTAATTGATACATGGCAAAAAGAAAAGAAAACTTGTTTTTTTATCACCCATGATGTTGATGAAGCTGTGTTTTTAGCACAACGAGTAGTTATTATGAGTCCTCGTCCAGGACGTATAAAGAGTATTGTAGAGATACCTATTCCTTACCCACGCTTGCCTGAGACTAAATTGACAAAAGAATTTAATGATATTAAAAATAGTATTTGGAAAGAAGTGTATAAAGAATATTTAGCAGAAAAGAAATAATGGAGATTTTTATGAAAAGAATTTTTGAATTAGACAGACCCGAAAGTTTGATAATGGATACAAAAACACTAATTAAAACAATACGTCACTCAGAAGGACGTTCTGTTATGGCTGAATCATTAATCTCTAAGCGTCCTCTTGTGGAATCAGTCTCGGATCCAGAAGTATTAGCTTCCTTTGGTGTAGACATGATTACGCTTAATACTTTTGATGTCATAAAGCCTTTTATTTATGGACTAGATGAACCTCATTTAGATCCTAGTGCTCCTCGTGTAGAGAGTATATTAAAGGGACAATTACAACTACTTGAGACATCTATACAAAAAAGAGATTGTATTCGTCGTATTAGAGAATATACAGGACGTTTTATAGGGATTAATTTGGAACCCGTTCCTGACGGGGTGGATTACCCAGAAGGTATGAAGGCAACAAAAGATAACTTTAAAAGAGCTTTAGATTTAGGCTTGGATTATATTGTACTTACAGGAAATCCTCATACAAAAGTTTCTATAGATACAATTGTTGAATCTACCGCAGAACTAGCAGAAATCGCTAAAGATAAGATAATGATTGTCTCTGGCAAAATGCACGGTGCTGGCGCTGGTAATACAGATTCTCTAAAAACAGTAGAAAAAATTGCACAAGCAGGAGCCGATGTTATTATGTTTGGTGCCCCAGGAACACTTCCAGGATATACTTTGGAAATAGTAAAAGAGTTGATTGATGAAGCTAAAAAATTTAACCTTCTCGTAAAAACAGCTATTGGAACAGCCCAAGAAGGTGCTCCTGTTGATATTATTAAACAAATTGCTCTTATGTCTAAAATGGCTGGTGCTGATATTCTTCATATTGGTGATGCTGGATTAGGCGGTATGTCTTACCCTATGAATGCAATGGCAATTTCATTAGT
>CAMQVI010000089.1 GCA_947038195.1 uncultured Brevinema sp. | reverse complement strand
ATAAATTGTGCGAAAAAAAGGTATCTACATGCCTTTAAAATAAAAAAGAATTATCTACAGATAACTCAATACTTTAGAAAACAACGAGTGAACATAGTAAACGACATTGTTTTCTTATCCAGTAAAAAACATAGTTTTAAAACTGGATTCTTCTTTATTTTAAAGTATGAGATAGAAAAAAGATTATTTCTAATCTTTGAAATTTGAACATATATAGTATAACAGAAGTGATAATTATTGTCAAGAGGGATTTTGAGATTTAAGAGAGATTTCTCGGTGCTAATCTTTTTTATGGGGGTGTCTTTCGCAACACCCCCTAGCAGAGCTACCCATGCGACTAAAGGGGACTGCTAATCCCCTTTAGAATCCCCACGATGGAGATTTTTTAGATGTTTTTATTTATACTACGATTTAGAGATTTTTAGATATTAAGGTGGCTGGTGGGGATTGTTGCCCACAGGTAGGGACACTCTTTAGAGGTGCTACGCTAGGGCGAATCAGAAATTTCCCTTAGTTTGCCTTTTTTGTGGTAGGAGCTATTTTTAGAGACCCCCAAGAAGTTTTTACATAAGAAAATCATTGTTAATAGATATTTTATAAGCTATAATGATATATATAGAGGTTACTAATAATGAGTAAAAATAAAATACCTAATATGTCAAATAAATCTAAAAAACTAATATCTAACAAACCGAATAATGAGGCTAATGAGTATTCTGATAAGGGAGTAGAGTTAGATAAGCTTGGTAAACATGAGGAAGCTCTTGTGTGTTTTAATAAAGCTCTAACAATAGACCCTAACAATATTAATGCTAATTATAACAAAGGATTGGCTTTAATTAAGTTTGGTAAAAATGAAGAAGCTATAGAATATTTTGATAAAGCTCTATTTCTAGATCCTAATAATATTAATGCTCTTTTTAGTAAAGGTGGGATTTTCGGCAGACTTAATAGATTTGAGGAAGCTCTTGAATGTTTTAATAAAATGTTAGATTTAGATCCTCAAAATATTAATATTTACTTAGGTAAAGGGATGGCTTTAAATGAGCTTAATAAGTATAAGGAAGCTCTTGAATGTTTAACTTTAGCCCCCGAGAATGTAGAAACCAATACCAGTAAAGGGATAGCTCTATATGAACTTAATAGATTTGAGGAAGCTCTCGAATGTTTTGATAAAGTACTAAAAAAGAAACCTGATAATATTAATGCTCTTTTGGTTACAGGAGCAATTTTAGGCAATCTCAGCAAACATGAGGAAGCCCTTGTGTGTTTTAATAAAATGTTAGATTTAGATCCTAATAATCCCCATGCTAAATTGAATGTAAACATGGCTCTATATAAGCTTGATAAACATGATGAGTGCCATCTATGGATACAAGAATGTATCACTAAGAATATTATAAGTTATACAATATTTAACGCTCTGTATCGATTTTACCAAGAGGATAAGAACTATGAGCAAGATATAGAAGAATATGTGCAAAAAACAATAGCTATAGAATCTGATAAAAATAGTGAAGGTACTGAATTTTATCAATATTCCCCCTTTAGTAAAGAGATCATTTATAATATAACAAATCAAGAAATCTATTTTTCTGATCCTAGTAATTTTAACGATCCTTTTGATCCTCTAATCAGAATACTAAACAAAGATGATTCTGAGGGTATGCTAAAATTATTAAACTTTAGGATATCTTGTCTCTCTACAAACAACAAGAATATACTGATGTGGAGTCACTACGCTAACAAACACCAAGGTATCTGTATAAAATACAATATAGCCAAATTATTAAAAGAAAAAGATATAATTTTTAAAAAGACAGAATATATAAAAACGATGCCAAAACCTCAAGGTGGGTTTCATCTAGAATTGTCAGATACCACTACTATCATTGACGCTTTTACACAAAAACATGATTCTTGGGAATATGAAGAAGAGTACAAATTAATAGTAAGAACAGGCGAAAATACACCAGTCCTAAAAAAATGTGATATCGAAGAAATATATCTAGGCAAAGATATCTCTCCAAAAGATGCTGGATTTATTAAAAAGACTATTGAGGGTACAGGTATAAAACTGTATCAAATGAAAGTTAATGATTATAATATTTTTGAACTGGAGCCTCATCTCTATCTATAAAATATAGATAACCTCTTATACACATGATAATATCTTTAAAAACAAACTTATGATAAACCCTTAAATCTTATCCTACCCCAACAATCTACTCTAGCCACACCCATGCTTCGCTAGAGTGCGAGGGGTGACTGCCCCAATATCTCAAAATCTCTAAATCGTAGCATGAATAAAAATATCTAAAAAATCTCCATCGGGGGGTTAATAGGGGACGAGTAGTCCCCTGAGTGGCGGGGGTCTTTAGGGGGTACGCCAGTGTACCCCCTAATAAAGAAAATAGACACCGAGAAATCTCTCTCTAAAAAAAGAAGTCTAGAAAGAAACGATAAACACCATGAAATCTCTTTTATATCAAAATCATCTAGAAAAAGAGAGGGAACACCATGAAATCTCTTTTATCCCAAAGAAAAAATCCACCCTAATCACAGGATGGCTTTTTTTAATTGTTTTTAGATATATTATTCTTAAAAGTATTTTCAAATTTCTATGTCTTTAAAAATATAGATTGACAAAAAAAATACTTTTATATATAATGTATTAATACTATTTACCATGGAGAAATATATGAAAGGAATTATATTAGCTGGTGGGACGGCTAGCCGTTTGTTTCCAGCAACAACAGTTGTTTCAAAGCAACTATTACCTATTTATGATAAACCAATGATTTATTATCCATTGTCTACACTTATGCTTTCAGGAATTAGAGAAGTTCTGCTAATTTCAACCCCCACCCATATACCTCTCTTTCAAGAATTATTAGGAGATGGAGCTCATTTGGGAATGTCTATATCTTACCAAATACAAGAACAGCCTAAAGGCTTAGCTGAAGCGTTTATTTTAGGAAAAGAATTTATAAATAATGATCCTTGTGCCTTAGTGTTGGGGGATAATATTTTCTTTGGTCACGGATTTTCTAATATTTTAAAAGATATGTCTAGCGTTACAGAGGGGGCTAAAATATTTGGATATTATGTATCAAATCCCCAAGAATATGGAGTGGTCGAATTTGATAAGGATTATAATGTCTTATCATTAGAAGAAAAGCCTCAAACTCCCAAAAGTAACTATGCTATTCCTGGATTATATTTTTATGATAATACCGTAGTAGATAGGGCTCTATCATTAACTCCATCTCTTCGTGGTGAATTAGAAATAACTGATCTAAACAACACTTATTTGCAAGATAAATCTTTGAAAGTATCCTTACTAGGCAGAGGATTTGCGTGGTTGGATACAGGTACCCCTGACTTTTTATTAGAAGCTTCTTCTTTTGTTAGAACGATACAGCACAGACAAAATCATTACATAGCATGTATAGAAGAAATCGCAGCTCGTAATAAGTGGATAACTAGTGAACAGTTACATAAACTAGGTAGTGCCTATAAAACAGAATATGGGCAATATATTATAGAACTATGTGAGGAAATTTAAATGAATTACCTAATTACTGGTGGTGCTGGATTTATTGGGTCAAACTTTGTGAAATATATCAAAAAAACTTCCCCTCATATTAATATCACCGTACTCGATTCCTTAACTTATGCTGGAAACCTTAAGACATTAGAACAAGAACTTCCTCTAATTAAATTTTTAAACGGTTCTATCAATGATACTCTTTTAGTATCAAAGATACTAAAAGATAATAATATTAATATTATTATCAATTTTGCAGCAGAATCTCATGTTGATCGTTCTATTGAAAATCCTCAAATCTTTCTTGAAACTAATATACTAGGGACACAAAATCTTCTTGAATGTGCTAAAAAAACTTGGCAAATTTCTACAGATGATAAAGGCTATCCTATATACAAAAAAGATGTCAAATTTGTACAAGTTTCTACTGATGAGGTTTATGGGTCTTTAGATATAGATTATAAAAATGGTAAACAAATAGCATTGGATAAAGATATTCAACAAATTGCCACAGATCGTTCCTCTGTTATTAGTTATGGGAATACCTTTTTCACAGAAAACACCCCTATTCATACCCACTCTCCGTACTCTGCATCAAAAGCTTCTGCTGATTTAATTGTCCAAGCATACGGCGACACCTATAAACTACCCTATAATATAACTCGTTGTTCTAATAATTATGGCCCCTATCACTTTCCCGAAAAATTAATCCCTCTTGTTATTAAGAATATCGTAGAAGGAAAAGATTTACCAGTATATGGAGAAGGATTAAATGTTAGAGATTGGTTATATGTGGAAGACCACTGTAAGGCTATTGCAATAGTAACTAAAAAAGGTAAGATCGGTGAAATTTATAATATTGGTGGGTTTAATGAAGCTCAAAATATAAATATTGTAAAATTGATACTTAAAACAATACACCAAACAATATTAGATAATCCACAATATAAAGAGCTCATTAAACATGATAGAAAAATAGATGAAAATTTCATTACATTTGTTCAAGACCGATTAGGGCATGATGCTCGATATGCTATCAACCCTACTAAAATCGTAAAAGAATTAGGCTGGTATCCAGAGACAACATTTGAAGTTGGTATACAAAAAACCGTAAAGTGGTACTTGGATAATCAAGATTGGGTACAAGATGTTGTATCTGGAGACTATACAGAATTTTATAATAAATATTATGGAGATAAATAGATGATCCTATTCTCTGATTCTAAAACTCTTCTCAAAGAGTATGCTTTTTATACTGAGATAGCTCTGAAAAATGGTATGTTACAGGGTGATGGTCCTTTCACTCATAAAATCCAAGAATTGATCCAGCAGCAAACTCAATCTTCTAAAGTGTTGATGACTACCTCTTGCACAGATGCTTTAGAACTATCAGCTTTGTTGCTAGACATTCAAGTGGGAGATGAAATAATAGCTCCCTCTTATACTTTTGTATCAACGGTGAATGCCTATGTTCTCTATGGGGCAAAAATTAAATTTATTGATATAGACCCTAAAACGATGAACATGAATGTAGATCTTGTTGAAGCAGCTATTACTTCAAAAACTAAAGCGATTATACCTGTACATTATGGTGGGGTTAGCGTTGATATGGATCCTTTATTGGAGATTGCTAAAAAATATAATATTGCCATTATAGAAGATGCTGCTCAAGGAGTAAATGCCTTTTATAAAAATAGACCTTTAGGATCTATTGGGACAATGGGTGCCCTTAGCTTTCACAATACTAAAAACTACACAATGGGCGAAGGTGGGGCTTTATTAATTAATGACTCAAAATATATCGATAGAGCCGAAATATATAGAGAAAAAGGAACTAACCGTTCACAATTTATCCATGGACAAGTAGATAAATACACATGGATAGATAAAGGATCTTCGTTTTTACCTTCTGATTTGAACTGTGCTCTGTTATTGGCTCAACTGGAAAATATTGATAAAATCAACGAAAACCGTCTAAATACATGGAATACTTATAAGCAAAATTTTCAAGAATTAGCACAAAAAGAAAAAATTGAGCTTCCTTATATACCTGAATATGCAACACATAATGCACATATGTATTATTTCAAATGTAAAGACATTAAGGAACGAACACACTTCATTCAATATATGAAAGATAATGGCGTCCAATGTGTATTCCACTATATTCCTCTTCATACTAGCCCTGCAGGACTTAAACATGGGGAGTTTATTGGTGAAGATAAATATACCACTAAAGAAAGTGAACGTCTTGTTCGACTTCCATTATGGTACGGAATGAGTGAAGATGTCGTTTCTAAGATTGTAGATCAT
>CAMQVI010000088.1 GCA_947038195.1 uncultured Brevinema sp. | reverse complement strand
GTTGTAGGACTACCCATCTTTTCTTTGATATTATTCTTATTATATTGATACAATATAATAATCTCATCTATAGACAACTGACTTAATATTTTCGGAAAAGCTGGATGACAGAAATCTTGTTTCGTTTTATCCATAGAATTAACTAATAAATTATAAAACATTTCTTGTAAGATTGGTTGATCGGGATTAAGAGCATACCCCTCTAATGCTGGAATAAAAATATTATGTTTTGGTATCTGCCTGTTTTTTAGTGGGATAGATCCATTTAATAATTCAATAACACTTTTAAAAGCATCATGAACAGTACCTGATAAAATACTTGCAACAGCATAATGCATTGCTGGTACAATATAGGGTCGCATTTCTGGAGGTATTGATTCTAGTGGTAACATATATATTCCTTATTAATCATCTCTTTATTATATAAAATTTCAGAATGAATAGCAACCGTTTTATAATGTTAATCTTCTCTACACCCCAGCAATCCCCACCAGCCACACCCATACGGGTGCGAGGGGGTGACTGCCTTAACATCTGAAAATCTCTAAATCGTAGCATAAATAAAAATATCTAAAAATCTCCATCGGGGGGTTAATAGGGGGCAAGTAGCCCCTTATTTGGCGGGGGTCTCTAGGGGGAGTGCCAGTACTCCCCTTAGTAAAGAAAATAGACACTCCAAAATCTCTCTTATATCAAAATCATCTAGAAAGAAAAGGGAGACACCGAGAAATCTCTCATGTATTAAAATCAATAATAGTAATTTCCCATTGACAAGAATTTTAATATACGTTATAATAATAACGATTACAACTTCGAAGATTTGAAATAATCTTCTTCTATCTTATGCTTTTAATAATAGCATTGGATTATCTATGGATAATTCTTTTTTATTTTAAAAGTAATATTCTACTTTTAATACTCGCACATGAGTATCTTTATATAACTGCCTGTAGGTGTTTGTATAATTTTAAAGTGTGCGAGTATTAGATAGAGATGTTTGAAATTCGGTCTTTGAAGTTGTAATCAGTACAAACCCTATGGGCTTTTTTAGAAAACAACGAGTCAGCGAAGCGACGAGATTGGTTTCTTACTCAGCGTGAGCCGAGTTTAGAAAACAACGAGTCAGCAAAGCGACAAGATTGGTTTCTTATCCAGTGAGTAGATCAGCGAAGCTACGAAACTGGATTCCTGAAAAGTATTATAAAATAAAAATACGATCTTATGGAATGGGCGTATAGCTCTCGTGTTTCTTTTAATAAAAGAACATGGGAGCTTTTTTAATATATTCATTGTGGTGTCTCCAAAATATCTACCGCCACAAAAAGGGGGGGGGCTTACCCAAGGGGGGTTATAGGGGGTGTTGCGAAAGACACCCTCTAGCGTAGCACCTTTACGGTAAAGAAAATAGACACTTCAAAAATCTCTCATGTGCCAAAAATAGTGATAGTAAAAAAAAACACCAAAAAATCTCTTATACCCATAAAATCTAAAAAAAAGCACCCTATACTCTAGAGCACTTTTTTATATACCTACTGAAACACTAAAATCAATACCTACCTCTTAATAAAGCTTTATAAAATTCCACGGCACTAGCCAACTCATCCATATATTTTTTAGGTACTTTTTTATCAAAATCTTCATATCCATGATATCTTACTAATATTTCACTATCAGCATTTAAATTATCCATGAGAAAATCTCTTAATTGCTCATCCATCGTTTTATTTTTTTCCACAGAATATACTTCTATGACATCTGCTAGTGCTAGCTGAATAGGTTCTACCTTAGTTCCATACACACTATTTCCCCACTCTAGATAATACTTATGCATTGATTCATTTTCATTTTTGATAAATATCGTTGTTGCTGTTGTCAATAAATTAACTGGTTCAAAATACTCCACATCTATTATAGTATCCGTAATCCTACCATTAAATACTATAAAACTTATATCTAGTACATTTTTACCATGAGTATCTGCATAAACATCATTTTTTTGTTTTATATGTATAGTCTCCGTAAATTCATCGTATGTAGCCTTATACCCCTTTGGTATTTTAAGCCCATTAATATCTTTAATTTTTTTAGCATTTGTTTCTGTTGTTAGCAACATCAATACACTTAAGAATGTTATTTTGATCAATCCTTTCATAGAAATAAATCCCCTTATAATTTTATAGTAATATCATAACACACACACCCAAAAAGTCAATGAAAATTTCCACAATCCCAATCCCTACTAAAAAATCTCTAAATCATAGCATAAATGAAAATCTCTAAAAATCTCCATGCTACGCTAGAGGATTCTAAACCCACAGGTAGGGACAGCTAGAGGATTAGCAGTCCCCTTTAGTGGCGGGGGGTTATAGGGGGAGAGCCACGGCTCCCCCTAGAGAAGATAGATGTAATAGAAATATCGGGCATGTCCCCTTTTTCCAGATTTCTCGATGTCCCTTTTCATGGGGGAGTTGCTTGCAAAACTCCCCCAAACCCCCGTTGCACTTAAGAGGTTTTTTAAGATATGCAGTAAGATATTTGGGCGAAAGGAGATAATTTCGATAACCGCATAAGAGAATAGTTTCGACAGCTAAGCTGTCTCGCTATTCTCTAAAAAACCCCCTAAGAACCCCCTTTTTTTGCGATAGATATTTTTGGAGATACATTTAAGATATTTTTATCTATATTTTCTAAAATTCAAAAAATAATCTCAATAAAAAAAACCTTCAAAAAATCTCTTATGAAATAAAATTCAATAGAAAGAAAAAATAGACACCTCAAAATCTCTCTTATATCAAAATCATCTTAAAAAAGAAAACAAACACTCCAAAATCTCTTATGAAAGAAAATCCAATAAAAAGAAAAGATCCCCCTTTCAAAAAATCAAAGAAAATATTTAAAAAATCACTAAAAAAATCTAAAAAAACACCCAAAAAATAACTTTCTTCTAAAAACACTCATTTTATATGAGTGAAAAAATGAGTGTTTTTAAGAAAAAGAGTCATTTAAATGATAAAAAGAGTCACTTTTATGACTGTTTTTAGGCTAAAAGTAACCCCTATTTTAAATCCCCAAAGCCCTTTAAAATAAAAAAACATCCTTTTTTATAATTATTTTCATATAAAAGTATAAAGTAATTTTTTAATAATCCGATTCTTATAAAGAAAGAGTTTATATTTATTAAAGGGGAGAATTATGATATTCGGAAACACCTCATCAGGATTGGGACGCACCTCGGCTATACTTGAACAGGGACTACAAGCTAACGTCCTTAGAAGACATCTCATCGCCAATAACATTGCTAATATTGACACCCCAGGCTATAAAAGAGCAGAGCTCAGCTTCGAATCACAGCTCCGTAGAGCGGTAGATTCAGAAGTTCCCGTAAAACTACCTACTTATAAAACAGATTCCAGACACATCGATTTCAATAAGAGAATAGATTTTACCAAGGTTAAACCTAGAATCAACGTTGAATACGACACCTCTTATCGTAATGACGGAAATAACGTAGATATCGATATAGAATCAGCCGATGCAGCTAAAAACACGATGCAATATAACCTCATGATGGAGTTATTCAGTAGAAACATAAAACTCTTAGACATGGCAATGAGATAAAATGTATAAGAGTATAGAGTATAAGGGTTTACACTTCACCTACACGAAAAAAGAGGATCTCCCTCTCATTGCTGCAATGCTAGCAAAGGAAAGTGTTTGTAAACAAGTGTATTTCGACCCCTATACTATGGAAGAGACAGAAGATGAGTATATGCCTCTCATAGAAGAAATAGCGTATTATCTCACAGAAAGAGAGACCCCACCGTCCCATCTATTTACCATTACAGAAGATAATGAGTTTGTGGGCTTATGTGGACTCCTCGAGCTTGAGCTCTCCAAAGACAATTACCTTGTAGGTTATACCTTGGATGACACTCATTGGAAGCAAGGAAAAGGCACCAAGACGGTAGAATTTTTATTAGATTTTTCTTTTGAAGAAATCGGCGCTAACAAGCTGACATCAGAATCCTTCAAGTCTAATAAACATTCTCAAAAAATATTAGAAAAACTAGGGTTCAAGAAAGAAGGACTCATAAGAGATGAGTATTTTTGTAAAGGAACTTATCACGATAATGTTGTTTACGGAATACTAAGTCATGAATATAAAAGAATATAAAAGCAAATAAAGGAAGATAAAATGGGATTATTTACAAGTATGAATATAGGGGCTACTGGTTTAAGTGCCCAACGTTTACACATCGATGTTATTGCTAACAACATAGCTAACGCTAACTCCACCCGTACCGCAGAAGGTGGGCCTTACCAACGCTCTAGAGTTGTATTAACTCCTAGAGAGGGTGTGCCTGTATTCAAAAGCCCCCACGTCCCTGAAGCCCTACAACCAGAAATGGGTGGAGGGGTCAAGGTCAATGCTGTCGAAAAAGACGAAGCCCCAGCAAGAATGGTCTATGACCCTACACACCCTGATGCTATCGGTGATGGTCGCTGGTCTGGTTATGTCGCCTATCCTAATGTTAACATTGTAGAAGAAATGGTCAATATGATTTCTGCTAATAGATCCTATGAAGCCAACGTCACCATGATCAACTCCTCCAAGCAAATGTTCGAAAGAGCCTTGAGATTAGGACAATAATAATTAATCTTAGAATTATAATAACAACAAATAAAAACCTCTCTATACAAATTCTGTATAAAGAGGTTTTTTTGAATATTTTATTAGAGCGAATTATTTGCCGAAAGCATAACCTATGTTGAATGTTAAGTTATATGCTAGGTATTGAGCTTGATTATCAGCGAATCCAAGACGAGATCCTTTGTCTGGGCTTATGGTGGTACCATCAGATGATTCTAACATTCCATATTCTGCTCCAAAAGCCATATCAATACGATGTCTAAAACCTATCATAAGACCATTATCCATAATATAGTTAATCCCTAATGGAAGGTTAAATCCTAAAAGAAAATTATTTCCCATTTTGTTTTTACTCTCAAAAGTCATTCCTGCCCCTGTTGAAGAGCTGTTTATATCTGCAGATAAATATCCTAAATTAAGTCCAAAAATATCTATCATAAGACGACCTGGACCAGTTTTTAAACCAATTTGATAGGTAGTCCCTACTTGAAAAAAAGTAGTATCAAAAGAGCTTTTAACACCTTCAGGTAAGTCTATTTTTTCCCCATCAGCAGTAGTCTGAGAATTAAAATGTTGTCCAAAAGAAAGGCGAGTATCCACACCATGAATAAAACTGTTTGCGTCTTTAAGGTAGAGATAACCAAGTTCTATGGTGTATCCTCCTCCTATATAGCCAGCTCCATTTGCAACACCAGCTAGAGGGTTAAGGGTATTGTTGGTAGTAGAATTATAACCAAGTCCTCCACCTATTGAGACAAGCCCATTATGTGTGCCGATACTTGCGTAGGCAGAAGCTGTGAAAAATATCGACAGCAACAATATTGAAAAACGTTTCATTAAAGAAACCTCCTGAATTAATGCCTTTCTTCATGACTGAAAAAAGTTTTTATTTTTTTTATATATTATACCAAATTGTATCTAAATATGTCAAGCTATACTTCGAAAATAAACCCTACATAATAACAGAGAGTGAACTTGTTTAGTATAGCATAAGTATTTATCTGAATCAATATATGTTTAAGTTATTTTAATTTAACAATATACATCTATTGTTTTTCAGATCCTGATGGATATGTTTGGGAAGTAGCATGGGGTCCTGATTTCAAATATGATGAAAATGGGATGTTGATTTTTTAAAAATAGATCATTTGCAATATATTAAAAAAGCCACTATAACGAAAGTAAGGTGGCTTTTATTTTAAATACGATGTATAA
>CAMQVI010000087.1 GCA_947038195.1 uncultured Brevinema sp. | reverse complement strand
CTATAAGGTATCCTAGATATACTTAATTATACTATGGGATTAGGGAAAAAGCAAGTGGGGATTTCTATTAGAGAGAATAAGGGTGTGGCTGATTGAGGCTAGGGGCAAACAGCCCTTGGGGGAAATGAGTGTGTTATTAATTTATATATTCCCACAGAGTTGGGTTGGAGTTTTTTATGAGTAAAAAAATGATCCCTATTTTAAGGGTTGGAAGTTATAAGGACGTGAGTGGTAAGACCTATGAGATTACACCACAAATCTTAGAAGAGATTGTGGAGACGTATAAAAGCGATTCTGCGCCTCTTGTGAAAGGACACCCAGTAAGCAATGCTCCCGCAATGGGATGGGTGGAAAAACTGAAAATCACTGGGGATGAGTTATTGGCAAGTTTTTCACAAATTAATGAAGATTTCAAAGAAGCTATAAAGCAAGGTCTTTTTAAAAACATATCAACAAGCTTTTTTATGCCTTTATCAGATAGTAACCCCACTAAAGGAAAGTATCATCTTAGACATGTAGGGACGCTAGGAGCAAGTAGACCTGCTATTCCTAATCTTGGGACTTTACAGGAGGCTTTGGATCCTTCGTTTTGTGTTTCTACGGAAGAAGGGATTACGTTCTTTTCGGAAAATGTTATTGATATTGAATTTGAAAGTGTCCTAGAGGCATTGGTATTGAAGATTGTTAAAAGTCTCAAAAAGAACCCCTATTTCATCCAAAAATCAGGTATTAAACAACATTCTAATAGCAAGGAGAAAACTAGTATGGTAGAAAATTCAACAACCAGCTCAACTCACACACCTATGTGTCGAGAGCAAGAACTGGAAAAAGAGCTGAAAAAAGCTCATGAGGAAATTAAGCGTCTTATTCTAGAAATGGAAAAAGATGCACGTACCAGAGCTATTGTTAAGGAGGTAGCTAGGGTAATAACAGAAAAAGGTTTGGATACTGCTACGGCAAAATTGCTTACCAAAAAGGCGGAGGAATTAACTGAGGTAGCTAAGGGTAATATCAGCCCTGAGGAAGCCGTGGCAAATTTTGCCGAGTTTCTACCTAATACAACTAGAACGCATCGATTCCAAAATTCTTTGGGAGATCATTCTGGTATGAGAGGTATAGCTTCTTTTGCAGAAGGTGACAATCCTATAGAAGAAACAAAAGCATTCGCTGATGAAGTGGATAAGCTTACTCAAGAAGGCTTGAACAGAAAAGATGCTTTCATTCAAGCTAAAGAAAATCTAAGTGAATCTTTTATGGAATAGCACCATAACAGATAAATTTATTAGATAAAGCATAATAATAAAAGATATACTTAAAGGAGTATCCCTATGACAAATAATCAATTTCCAGTAATTTTAGAACGTTTTGTACAATCTTACCCTAAACAATCCCGATTCGCTTATGAATTAATGCCTTTATACGAGGCAGAAGTCGCTCGTGACGCTTATAAAATCCTTCGTATAAATGAGGATCATTTAGAAATAGGTAATTTCAAAAGAGCTTACGGGACAGAGGCTCAAAGAATGAATAGCACAGCAAAGGATTCTGTTATCGTTAATATGAATCGTTATACTGTTGAATCTGCTGTGGATAGAGCTGAGTTGGTAGGCTCACCTAATGCTGTTCAAAGCTCCTTATTAATTCGTGAAGCAAGACTTCGAAATGCTTACGATAAAATGATGAATTCTTTAGAATCAGAACAAATAGATTCTATATTGGACGCAAGTCTCTATGGGACTCATACTGCAAGCCCTAGTGGGGAAGATTTGTGGTCTGCTAATAGCTCAGACCCTATTTCACAAATAGAAGTAGCAAGAAATACTATCAAACTAGCAACAGGGCTTTATCCTAATAAATGTATTATCTCTGATAGTGTATGGCAAAGACTACGTTTTAAGAAAAATCTCGTGGATAAACTCCCTTACACTACCCTTAGAAGTGGAATTACTCCTGAAGATTTCGCAAGAATTATTTCCGTAGATAAAGTGGTTATCGCAGATAATATGTACAAAAGTGAAGGTCAATTATCTTTTAGCTGGGGCAATAATGTAGTACTCGCTTATGTTCCTCAATCTATTTATACCTTAGAAACTTTGACTTTTGGGGTTACTGTTAGAGCTCCTCTTGGTTATGCTGAGATGAGAGACTATTATGATGAAAAAACTACTTCTGATGTAGTAGCTATAGATGAGAGATTGGGCTGGGTAGTGGCAAACTACGAAGCTGGATTCTTATTTCAAAATGTCCTTTAAACTACCATGAACGATACAACACTTTATTGTAGTATAGAAGATTTATATGATGCTTGTCAGAAAAATGCCGTGGATAGCTGGGCAAAAGACGACAGCCGTTCGGGTGATTCTGAAATAGAGACAGTCATAAAAAGTGCTATTGCAAGGTCAAGTGAAGAGATGAATCTGTACCTTGCAAAGCAGTATCATTTACCCCTACCCTATGTGCCATTGCCTATTAAAGATATAGCTGTAAAACTAGCTTTATATCAGCTATTGTCTCGTAAAGGGATGGACGCAGAATCTAGGGATAAAACTATTAAAGCTAATAGGGATTCTGCTATTAGACAGCTAGAAATGATCGCCTCTGGAAAATTGGTGATTACGATACTGTCTGACGAAGGAGACGCTCTTCCTAATAGTCGTGTAGCCCATTCTTTTCCCTATTCACCTTTCCGTCCTACTAAGTAACAACACCTCATCTATTCCATTAGAAGGATATCTTATGATTTCAAAAATACAGACTCAAGTGAAAACTATTATTTCCTTGGGCACAGGTCTTTCAGAGAATATTATTTATACAGAGGAACAAGACATAAATGTATATCACTCTCGTCCTTGGATAAGTATTATGCCTCAAATGGCTACTATCGAAGAAGCCTGGCACAAGGATAATTTTTATCAAAATGATAACAATAATGCTGTGGTAGTGACTAGAAAATACAATGTCCTACAAGCAATGTTGATTCATTTGGAATTTATGGAAAAGGATGAGTTGACTAATAGCGTACAACAAATCTTATTGTCCCTACCGAAACAACTCATAATAGATAGAGGGGTCGTGAGTATCATCCCTAAAAGTATTGATTATGTGTTGACTAGTGGTGTGTTAGATCCTAATAAGGCTAATATTTCTCTCCAAGTAGCTTATGCTATTAGAGAGGAAAAAGAACTTGCAGAAAGGATTAAAGCAGTAGATTTCGATACGCACGTTTTATAAAAAAATATATTAAGGGGTATAGAAAAATAAAACTATATCCCTTGGTATTTCTTATGCTGTGAGAGAAAACAAATAAATCACAGCCAAGATCAAGCGAATGGCGTTTGGTATTAAAAACAAGTGGAGATAGGCTCATGAGGTATCCAGCTCTTAACGGCATCACCCATTCGGGTACGAGAGGTGACTGCGTACCGTAGCTGGACTTCGGACATCCTGTCCTTCGAAAAATAAGGAGATCTTATAATGTGGTCAAGTGTTAAAGAACAAATTACAGATGGCACAAGTGGATTAGCCCCTAATGGGGGAGCTATTGCTCTTGTTGTTGGGACATCGTCAAAGGGGGGAGCTTTACCTCTTGCCCTTGGAAAGAAAAGTGATATAGCTGACGTTTTCGGGTATGGAGAAATGCCCAATAGACTAAAAGCTATGCAAAAAACTATGGCAGATGTTTCCGTTCTCGGTCTAGGGACTGAGGGAGATATTATGGGTGTGATTTCTGCTGTGGAAACGATAGGGAGTATTAATATTACCCTTGCTGGGGCTCCTCTTTGTGCTTCTAAAGTGAAGTGTGAAGTTTATACAGAAGGGAACATTGGGCAAGCAGAGCTTAAAATTTCTATTAGTGGAGATTTGGAAAAAGAGGAAGTTCTCCTTATTCCTGAAGACGGTATTATCGTTTTAGAGGATATAGGACTTACTGCCTTAGTTCCTTTGGAAACAGATTATACAGGGAATTGCTCTTGGAGTTGGGAGACTACTGCTCCAAAGTCTAGTTTTGAAGTTTTGGAGAAGGCTATCAAGGAAGCTCTTGAAATTTATACTCCTGAATTCGTTTTTATTGCTCAGTCTGTGGACGCTGATTTCGTAAAATCTTTAGGCGTGTTGGGGGAAGGGTTGTTTGAAGATCATAAGCCTGTGCTATTCTTAACAGAAACAGATTTAGATGAGTCTTTAAGCTATGAAGAAGCCGTTGCTGAAAAGCAAGTGGAATTTGCTAAGATTGATGCTCGTTTTGTGAGTGTGGTTTGTATGCCTAAAGCAGATGTTTCTGTGGTGGGACTATGTGCTGGTCATATTACTAAGGCAAGGGTCAATCAAAGTATTGGGGCGACTAATCATTTCTCTATTTACGATTATCAATTCCCTATGGCTTGGACTAATGTTCAATCCCGAGCTTTGGATGAAAGTCGTTTTATCACTCTTCGTACTTATGCTGGGCTTAATAATTTATTTTGGTCTAGTGGGCGTACCATGGCTAGTGATAAATCCGATTACCGTTTTATTGAAGTGGTAAGAACAGTTTTCAAAGCTATTCGTTTAGCTCGTAGAGCATCTCTTCCTTATATTCAAGCTCCTGGGGACGAAGTAGGATTACAAAATTTACTCGCAGAAGTGAGAAATGCTATAGAGGGAATGATTAGCTCTAGTCCTAGGGAATTAGATGATTATGATGTCGATCTTCCTGCTGGGCAAGATGTCGTCAATAATGGGGTGAGATTAGATATTTCTCTTTTCGGTATTCCTATTATTAGAAAAATACTTCTTAATTTTATGTTTAGATATACCAATAAAGATGCGTAGCAGATTTGTTAGGTATATCTTATGCGGAAAATAAAACGAAGTTTTAGCTTTTTGTATTCCTTAGACTACCAATAATGATGCGTAGCAAATTTGTTAGGTATATCTTATGCGGAAAATAAAACGAAGTTTTAGCTTTTTGTATTCCTTAGACTACCAATAATGATGCGTAGCAGATTTGTTAGGTATATCTAAAAAATACCTTTTATATGTAGGGGAAATGGTTTCCCCTACCACACTTATGGACTAGGTCCCTAAGAACCCTAAATTAGAAGCTATCAAGACTAGCGACGATGTCTTAATGTTAGTTCATTTTTGTCTCAACAATACGGGGTTAAAATCCACCTTTTGTGGTATCTTGATAGCTAGTTTAGAAAAATACTTCGTATTTTTGAGGACAAGTATTTGTAAAAGCTTAGAAAAATAATAATAAAGAGGTATACACAATGAGTGTACATATTAACGGAAAACAATTTGATTGGGGGGATATTACCATATCTTTACTCCCTATCACGACTGTGGTTTTCACCGCAAAAACAATCTCTTGGGATGAAGAATTGGAGGCTGAAGCCATCTATGGTAAAGGTCGCATCCCTGTAGGATACGGTAAAGGTAACTGGAAAGCGAGCGGAAAACTGGAAATGCTTAAAAGTGAATTTGAGGCATTGGCTCTTATCACTCCTAGTGGTATCCTCAATATGGATCCTCGCTCTACCACTATTAATGTCTTGTATAGTAATTCTGGTGATGGCTTGATGCCTGTGACTACTACTACCTTAACAGGGATTCGTTTTACGAAAGCTTCTGATTCTGCCACTCAAGGAGATAAAGAATTAAAAGTGTCTTTAGACTTCCTCATCCTCAGCGATGTAAAAAGAAATGGTAGAAGCGCAAGAGGAATTGCAGCACTTAATTAAAATTGACCTATGGAGATTAAATGGGTTATAGGTAGGGGATTTTATTACTTCCCCTACTTCCCTCTCCTTTTCGAGATTCTAAGCCCCCAAAAAAGGCTTAATAATAATAAAAATATAGAAATACTTTTACTGTGTCCATTACCCATTCGGGTACGAAGGGTGACAGCGATAGACGTAAAAAGGCTTGAAAATAAAAAA
>CAMQVI010000086.1 GCA_947038195.1 uncultured Brevinema sp. | reverse complement strand
TTATGGGCTATAGTAAATCCCGCTCCATTTGTAACTTTGTTAACAGTTGAATAACATAGTTGCATAGAATAAGACCAGACTATACCTAAAAGAATACCTGAAATTAAAACAGAAACAATGGCATCTTGATTAAAATAAAATATTACTAACCAAAGTACAGCTTGAGAATGTGCTATTCCCGTATGTCCTGTTAAAAAAATACCGTGGGTTTTTGTATATTTCCCTAGCACAGTCATTAATAAATTAGTAGAAAAAGCTACTAAAAATACATAACTCACTAAACCAAAATTAGATCCTAGGGCCTCTTGTGTAAGCATAAAGATCCATTATATATCCTTGAATACCATAAGCCTCATTAACAGCGACTGTAATTGGTCTGAAAAAAGATGTCATCTGACTTCCCCCAAAAGTCAGCATAGTAATTCCTACCATTGCGGTGATTGTTCCTGAAATCACCTTAACTGGCGATTCCTTACGTAATATATACCCAAAGGCTACCAAAGTCCCTATTAAAATAGGTGGGTTAGAAAGATACTGCGTAATAATAAAATCAAAAATTGCTTTCATAATCATACACTCCTAAATTTTATAACGTATACTTCACGCATTAAAATAAAACGTTATTCTATATTTGTTACTATTAATAATCATATTGTAACATTGTTTTAAAAAATAGCAACACTTTTTTCAAAACAAGAAACAATTAAAATCAAATGTAGTCTAAATAAATATTGTAGAATAAATTAACGCAAAAATAAAGTGAGTTAAAATCATATTATTACTATTTAATTGAAAATTAACTGAAAAACATATTCAAATCAAATACACAAAAAATGAAACTCTCTTTTCAAAAATTGAAACATTATTTAAAATAATAGCAAGAACTTATTTGTTTAATAGGATAAAAAGTCGTTTTCTTATTAAAAATACTTATTTAAGTATATACACATAAATAATATATATTATATTTTCAAAAATAGTATTTTATTGTTTATATTTTTGAAAAATAAGGTATAATAATATATATATATATTATAAGAGGTTTTTATGTTAAAAGAATTAATTGCAGACCGTATTCAGTTTGTTGATAAAGTTAATAGTTGGGAAGAAGCAATACGATTGTCATCAAGAGAGTTGATTGCACAAGAGTTTATGCAAGAGTCCTATTTAGAAGCTATGATAGATAATATCAACGAATTTGGTCCTTATATTATCCTTACTGATGGCGTAGCAATGCCTCACACCAGACCAGAAAATGGAGCTATTAGAACAGGCTTTAGTTTTTTAAAACTAAAAGAAGGTATTCTATTTCCAGATACAGATGTTCCTGTTACTCTTCTATTTACTTTATCTGCTGCAGACGCTGATAGTCATATCGAAGCTATTATGAAATTAGCAGATATTCTTGGAGATGATGCTACATTAGAACGACTCAATCAAGTAACAAATAAAGAAGAATTTTTAAATATTATAAAATAGGAGCATACAATGGCAAAAATCGATGAAATAACAAGGGAATCTTGGATTCTTAGCACTTTCCCAGAATGGGGAACTTGGTTAAATGAAGAAATAGAAGCTGAAAAAGTTGCTCCAAATACCTTCGCTATGTGGTGGTTAGGGTGTACAGGACTTTGGATTAAATCAGAAAAATCGGCGAATATTTGTCTTGATTTTTGGTGTGGTACAGGCAAACAAACCCATGGTGGTGGTGCTATGAAAAAAGGACATCAAATGCAACGTATGTCCGGTTGTCAAGAACTACAACCTAATCTTAGAAATCAACCATTTGTCTTAGATCCTTTTGCGATTAAACAACTAGATGCTGTTGTTGCGACACATATTCATTCCGATCATATAGATCCTAATCTTGCTGCTGCTGTTATGAAAAATTGTGATGCTTCAGTAAAATTTATCGGGCCACAAGCTTGTATAGAATTATGGCAAGGGTGGGGAGTACCAGCAGATCGTTGTATTACTCTAAAACCTGGAGATTCTGTTAAAGTCAAAGATATAGAAATTTTAGCATTAGAAGCATTTGATAGAACTTGTCTTGTTACAGCTCCAGAAAGTGTTACCCTAGCTGGAAAACCAGTATTAGAGATGAATACTATGGCTGTGAATTATCTTATCAAAACTTCTGGTGGTAATATTTACCATGCTGGAGATTCTCATTATTCTAATTTCTTTGCAAAACATGGTAATGAACACAAAATCAATGTAGCTCTTGGAGCTTTTGGAGAAAATCCAAGAGGGATCACAGACAAAATGACTTCTTCTGATATCCTTCGTATGGCAGAAAGTTTGAATACAGATGTTGTAATTCCTGTTCACCATGATATTTGGGCGAACTTCCAATCCGACACAGAAGAAATAGTTGTTCTTTGGAATATGAAAAAAGAAAGACTACAATACAAATTCAATCCTTTCATTTGGCAAGTAGGTGGTAAATTTACTTATCCTACAGATAAAGGTCGTGTTTATTTTCAACATTATAGAGGGTTTAGTGATGTGTTCTCTGTAGACACAGATGTTCCCTTCACTTCTTTCTTATAAAAACTAATAAAATTAATAAAATTAATAAAAACTATAATTAATAGGATTTAATATATAGGAGTACTAAAATGGAAATTTTATTTAGTGTTTTAAGTGCTTTTACTAATAATATTCTGACAAAACCAGAATTTTTTGTTGGTATTATCGTACTTATTGGTTATATCTTATTGGGTAAGCCTTGGTATGAATCTTTAAGTGGATTCATCAAAGCAACAGTAGGGTACATGATATTAAACGTTGGTGCAGGAGGACTTGTAGTAACATTCCGTCCTATTCTAGCAGGATTGAATGGAAGATTTAACCTCAATGCTGCAGTCATCGACCCTTATTTTGGAATGCAAGCGGTAAATACTGCCCTTGCTGATATTGGATCATCATCCACTTATACACTTGTAGCTCTTCTCATAGGCTTTGCTTGGAATATTTTACTTGTTGCTCTTAGAAAAGTTACCAAATGTCGTGTCTTATTTATTACAGGACATATCATGGTACAACAAGCAACTACCGTTACTTGGATAGTGTTTTTTGCTTCCGAATCATTAAGAAATCCTACAGGTGCTGCTATTGTAGGTATTCTAGCCGGTACTTATTGGGCAGTATTTTCTAATCTTACTGTCGAAGCTACAGAAAATCTTACAGACAATGCTGGATTTGCTCTCGGACACCAACAAATGTTTGGAGTTTGGTTAACAGACAAAATTGCTCCTAAAATCGGCGATCCTGAAAAAGGACTTGAAAACATGAAACTCCCAGGCTGGCTTGGAATTTTTAATGACAGTGTTGTTTCTTCTAGTGTTATCATGCTCGTGTTTTTTGGAGGCATTATGGCTGTGCTAGGTGAAGATTATCTACGAGGAATAGATAAAAGTTTCGCTCCTACCTTAGCGTTCCCTGTCTATATTTTATCCAAATCTCTTTTATTTGCTGTATATCTTTCTATCCTAAGAGAAGGCGTAAGAATGTTTGTCTCTGAAATGACAGAATCTTTCCATGGGATTTCTAATAAACTATTACCAGGAGTTATGCCTGGCGTAGATTGTGCTGCTACTTATGGGTTTGCTCCTCCTAATGCTATTCTTTGGGGATTCATTTTAGGTGCTATAGGACAATTTATCGCTATTGCTGGTTTATTGGTTTTCCAATCCCCTATTATGATTATACCTGGATTTGTACCCTTATTCTTTGATAATGCGACAATCGCAGTTTATGCTAACAAAAGAGGTGGCATAAAAGCTGCTACTATTTTACCACTAATGTCTGGTATAATACAAGTATTAGGTGGTGCTGTCTGTGTAGGAATGTTACACCTCTATAAATACGGTGGTTGGAATGGTAATTTTGACTGGTCTACTTTATGGCTTGGTTTTGGAGCTTTAATACAGGTAACTCCTGTTATAGGTTCTGCCCTCTGTGTTGTTTTTATGCTCATTATCCCTCAACTACAATACAAACGCAATAAAGAAAATTATTGGAGACATGAAGTATAAAATTTTGACATAATTATATAAAGGAGAATTACTATGAAAATTCTAGTATCTTGCGTTAGCGGAATGGGATCCAGCCAAATGATTAAAATGAAAATCACCAATGTTCTTAAAAAAGTGGGACTAGAAGCTACAATAGACCATATGGCTGTTGATGCTGCAAAAACCTCCGCAAAAAATTATGATGCTGTGTTCTGCTCTGCTATACTTGTGAGTAATTTCAAAGTTTCAGATACAACTAAAATAATGGGACTTAGAAATCTCTTATCAGAGGCAGAAATTGAGCAAGCTCTCAGAGATAATGGATTTATAGGAGAATAATATGGCAATACCTTTATTACAATTAGCCTTAGACAACGTATCTTTAGAAGATGCACTAGAAAGCACTAGAATTTTAGCGCCAGAATTAGATGTAATCGAAGCAGGAACAGTATTAATGACGACTGCTGGCACTCAAGCCTTGCGTGCTTTACGTGCTTTATACCCAGATCATATTATTGTATCAGATATTAAAGTCGCTGATGCTGGTGGACTTTTAGCCAAAGTTATGATAGGAGAATCTGGAGCAAATTGGATGACAGTTATTTGTGCTGCTCCTATTGCAACCTTTGAAACAGCATTGGCAGAAGCTAGAAAACACCCTAAAGGTGATATTCAAGCAGAATTATTCGGCAATTGGACTTTTGAAGAAGCTGTAGAATGGAGAAAAATTGGTATCAAACAAGCTATTTACCATAGAGGTCGTGATGCACAAGCAGCAGGGCAAACTTGGGGAGATACAGATATCAAAAAAATCGCAAAACTAGCTGACATGGGATTTGAAGTATCCGTTACTGGAGGATTAGAAATTTCTGACCTAAAACTATTCAAAGGCATTCCTGTAAAAGCATTTATCGCAGGAAGAACATTAAGAGATGCTCCTGATCCTATAGCTGAAGCGAGAGGATTTAAAGAAGAAATGCATAAATGGTGGTCTTAGATGTCTTGGTTGGGATTGTACGAAAAAGCTATTCCTAAAGATATTGCTTGGAAAGATAGATTTCAAATTACAAAAGATCTTGGATTTGATTTTTTGGAAATTTCTGTTGATGAGAGCGATGATAGATTGAGTCGATTGGATTGGCCTTTGGATCAAAAAAGAGACTTAGTCCGTCTATCTCAAGATATAGGAGTGCCTATTTTATCCATGTGTCTTAGTGGACATAGACGATTTCCTTATGGATCTAAAGATCCAAAGACAGTACAACAAGCTCGTACTATTATGACTAAAGCATTGGATTTTGCTCTCCATTGTGGTATTCGTAATATACAAATGGCTGGCTATGATGTTTATTATGAAGATAGTACACCAATATCCAAAAATCAATTTAAAGATGAATTAGCTTTGGCAGTAGAACAAGCAGCTGAAAGACAGATTATGCTTTCTATAGAGATTATGGATTATCCTTTTATGAGTTCTATTACTAGATTTGCAGAAATTACTAAGCATATTCACTCCCCATGGCTTACGGTATACCCAGATGTGGGCAACTTAACAGCTTGGTGGAATGATGTGCCTTTGGAATTAAAGACATATATTTCTCAAATATCTGCTATTCATCTCAAAGACACCTTGCCTGTTGGTCCAAAATCTTTGGGTCAATTTAGAGATCTCGTCTTGGGAGAAGGGACTGTTGATTTTGTTGAAGTTTTTAAAGCACTTAAAGAAGTATCTTATCAAGGGAGCTTTGTGTTAGAATTATGGGGGGATACTGTCTCCGATTATAAACAGCAAATTCTAACATCTTTATCATTTATTAAAGAGCAAATGATAATTTCTAAGTATCATTAATATTTTATCAAAAAATAACAAAAAACAGAGTAGACTTAGAATATCTACTCTGTTTTTTTTGTTTATATAAAAATATTATTTGGATTCAGCTAAGATAAAAGGAATGTTATGCTCATTCAATTGATTAATGTATTTTTCAT
>CAMQVI010000085.1 GCA_947038195.1 uncultured Brevinema sp. | reverse complement strand
TAATTATTTTTAACTATTTTTGATAATTTGACAAAAATTAAGAAATAAATAGGGTTCTAAAACTACCCACACTAGCGTACGAGGTATGAAAATTATCCGTTACCCCGTATGGGTGTGGGATTACTCCATTATGGAGACTACTATATAACTTAATTGACAAAATATTAACATTGTATTAAAATATAGGAATGAAAGAATATTTGAAAAGTATAGGGGGTAAGCATGAGTGAATTAATAGAAAATCAATGTCCCAATTGTTCTGCTACTATTAAGTTTGACAGTAAGCTAAAAATCATGAAGTGTCCCTATTGCGATAGTGAATTTAGACTTTCAGGGACAACAGTACAAGACGAAGTAGCTAGCGAAATATCTAATAGTGTCTATCAAAAAGAGTATCCAAATTATGATAAAATGTATCATGCTGTTTGTGCAAAACAATGGAGTGAAGGTTTAATAGTTCTCGCTTTAATTGTTCTGTCAATAGGATTTATCATCTTAGCCATTTTGGATATAGCACTTGTCACTCTAGGATATATAGGACTTTTTTGTATGAAATTAGCAACGTACAATCTTATAATATCACTAATAGTTAATTTTTTCTGTTTTTTTAGAATAAATCAACTAAAGGATCCAAGATATAATCATGAAGCTCTTATACTTAGCATAGAATCTCAAATACTATACATTAATGACCCGTTAAATCATGAATATAGTTCACAACATGACGGAACATTTTATTTTATGTTATTAGCTCCTATTTTGCTAGCTATAATATTCTAAGGATAACTGAGATAATAACAAATCAATTTGAGGAAATATGAATACATTAATAGAAAACGAATGTCCCAACTGTTCTGCTACCATTAAATTTGATAGTAAACTTAAAATCATGAAGTGTCCCTATTGCGATAGTGAATTTAGACTTTCAAGTACAATAGTACAAGAAGAAGTAGCTAGCGAAATATCTATTGATGTCCATCAGAAGGTAGATAAATTGAATAAAAATGTGGCTGTTATACTAGCATCATGGCTAGGAATATTTGGTGCACATAAATTCTATCTTAATGAAAGAGAAAAAGGAATATTGTTTGCAGTATTTTTTTGGACTCTTATACCTATGATGTTAAGCATAATAGATGCTATTCTTCTTTTAACTATGAAAGAGGATGTTTTTGATTATAAATATAATATATATCCACATAGCATCAAACAAAAGACAGATGATCTGGAATTAAAAGGGAATAGAGATAAAAATGTGGCTGCCATGCTTGCATTCTTTCTAGGGGTGTTTGGGGCACATAAATTTTATCTTAATGATGTAGGAAAAGGAATATTATTTTTAGTGTTTTTTTGGACTGCATTACCAATGATGTTAGGTATAATAGATTGTATTATTCTTCTAACTATGAAAAAGGAAACTTTTGATTATAAGTATAATATGTATCCATAGAATTAGTTTAGACTACTAACCCCTATTTTGTTAGTAATACTATTCTAAGGATATTCAGAGATAATAACAAATCAATTTGAGGAAACACTTTTAAATAAGAGTATCGTCTTGTCAAATATATAAAATATATAATAAAATATTGTATGAAAATCAACTATTTTTATTAAATTAAGGAAGTAATAATATGGGATTAATTAAAGCTTTAGTTGGATCTGTAGGAGGTACTTTTGCCGACCAATGGAAGGAATATTTTTATTGTGAGGCACTAGAAATAGATGTTCTAGTATCAAAAGGATTTCTCAACACATCAAATCGTTCCTCCAATACAAAAAGAAATGAAAATGTTATATCTAATGGTTCTGTAATCGCAGTAGCAGATGGACAATGTATGATTATTGTAGAGCATGGTAAAATTGTAGAATTGTGTGCTGAACCAGGAACGTTTACCTATGATACATCCATTGAACCTAGTATTTTTACAGGGAATTTAGGTGAAGGTATTATTGATATGTTTAAAACAATGGGTAAGCGTTTTACTTTTGGTGGAGATACTGGGGTTGATCAGCGTATTTATTACTTCAACACAAAAGAAATTTTAGGGAATAAATATGGTACAGCCACACCTATTCCTTTTCGTGTTGTAGATAAAAATATTGGGCTTGATATAGATATTGCCGTTCGCTGTAATGGAGAATACTCTTATAAAATAACAAATCCCATGCTCTTTTATACCAATGTATGTGGTAATGTTGAAACTACATATAATAGAGAAAATATTGACAGTATGCTTAAGTCGGAATTATTGTCTGCCTTACAACCTTCCTTTGCTAAAATATCTCAACTAGGTATTAGGTACTCAGAATTACCTGGTTATACCACAGAATTAGCAGCTACTTTGAATGAAGAACTTTCTAAAAAATGGAACCTTCTTAGAGGTATTGAAATATTATCTTTTAGTATTAATTCTATTACTGCGTCTGAAAAAGATGAAGACTTAATTAAAGAGATACAAAGAAATGCCACTATGCGTGATCCATCAATGGCTGCAGCTACCCTCGTAGGAGCTCAAGCTCAAGCTATGCAGGATGCTGCCAAAAATGAAGGGCAAGGTTCATTTATGGCATTTGCAGGTATGAATATGGCACAAAATGCAGGTGGCATGGACACACAAAATTTATTTCAAATGAATCAACAACAAAATCAGGCACAAGTGCAACAACAAAATAATGATACTTGGAAATGTTCTTGTGGAGTAGAAAACTCTGGTAAATTTTGTATAGAATGTGGAAAAGTTAAATCAAAAATTGACACTTGGAAATGTTCTTGTGGGGTGGTTAATTCCAGTAAATTTTGTATAGAATGTGGAAAAGCTAAACCTTCGCTTTATCGTTGTAATAAATGCGGATATGAACCCAAAAACATCACAGAACCACCTAAGTTTTGTTCTGAATGTGGCGACATTTTTGATGACAATGACAAACAGTAAGTATTTGTTAATAAATTATAAAATCATCCAATAACTTTACAATACACAAAAGCACACTCTTAATAGAGTGTGCTTTTTTATTCAATTAATAACTCCTTATTTCCAGCAAAAGCTAATGTGTTTATATTATAAATCTCATTTGGAGTAACACTAAGTTTATTTTATACTTTATAAACAAAAATTATCAATCAATAAAAAAGCAATCCCACCCAAAAATTAACTGGGTGGGATTACTTCATAAAAAATTGTTGTTTTCTTATTAAAATATCGACTTATCTATATAAAGAGCTAGTTATTAATAAGAGCTAACATGAGTGAAATAACTCTAGGATATTCTTCGATGATCACTTCTTCTTTTAGTGTATGAGCAAAATACCGACCACCACCAGAAATTGGCACACTGTTAATATCTTTTCCCATATAGATATTACAATTAGTCCCTCCTAAAATCGTAAGATTATTTGGAGTTACGCCAAGTTTGTTTAATGCTTTGTGAGCAAAAGTAACAATATCATCATTATTGTCTAATACATATGCTTCCATTTGTACCGCATGAACACAGGTAATTTGAACAGGAGTATTTTTGTAATTACCTAACACTGTGGCAACAGCATTATCTATTGTTTGTAAAAGTTTTTTGGTTTCGCCTGCATCGTTAGAACGATACTCCCCATTGATTACAACATTATCAGCAACAATATTAATCGTACCACCACCAGAGATTGCTCCAATATTTGTTACAATTTTCTCTGAGAGATGCCCTTGAGGTAATAGATTTAGAAGTTCTCCGGCTATTTTAATAGCACTGATTCCACCAGCTTGTTTCCCAGCATGGGCTGCAGCACCTGTTATTGTTATATCATAGATTCCTAGAGAAGGAGCTACGGTACAAATATTTCCAATATCTCCACCAGAATCAAGAATATAACCATAATTATATTGTTTAAGAAGTTTAGTATCAACATACTTCGCACCAATTAGACCGATCTCTTCTGCAGAGGTGAAAAGGAATAATAAATCTCCATGGGGAATGTTTTTTTCGAGAACTTCATCGATAACAACAAGCGATGCTGCTACACTAGTTTTACAATCGGCACCTAAAATAGTATCTCCAGAAGATCGTATGTATTTATTATCAACGATGATAGGTTTAATATTTTTTCCTGGTGTTACAGTATCAGCATGGGAATCAAAAAACATGCTTTTTTTAGTTTTATCAGTTCCTTCTAAAAACACCAATAGATTTGAGCCTTTATTCTCTCCATCAGTATAATGTTGAAGTTCCATTTTTACTTTTTTACCTTCTAGGTATTTTTGAATATATTCAAAAACTTCTTGTTCCTCAAAAGGTAAAGAATCTATTTTTACAAGTTCTATAAAAAGGTCAACTGCCTTTTTTTGAATTTCTGGACTATACATTGTGTCCTCCTATTTTTGGTTGTTTTTTTGAGGGGTTTCCCATTTTTCCATCCCTTGAAAACTAGGGAAAACATTACTAATATTAGATCCATAAGCAACTGCAGAAATCGGATTGTAAAGAGGTATTAATACTTTTTCGGCAATTGTTTTATCGTGGATTTTTTTGTACAAAGCTTCTCTTTGAGGACCATTTGGAGTTTTTTTAGCTTTCTCTAAAAGAGCGTCCATTTCAGGATCTGAATAAGCCGTAAAATTACCACCAGGTCCTATACTTTCAGTATCGAAGAAAACAGAGTAAAATAAATTCGCATCTGGAGCTGAAGTCCAACCACCTAAAAACATCTCTGTATTAAGATCATATACCATTTCATTATATTTTGCCCAATCTACGATAAGGATTTCAACATCAATACCAATTTCTTTTAAGTTGGCTTGTATCACTTCAGAAACACTTTTTCTTATGCCATCATTCGCTAAGATATTGATTTTTGTTCCTATAGGCACACCAGATTGTTTTAATAATTCTTTAGCTTTTTCTTTATTTTGTACTAAAGCTTCGCCTTTGGTATGTCCCAGACCTTTAACAGAGAGACTATTTGCTGGTTGTCCAGCACCTGATACCGCTGTAGAAACAATCCCCGGAATATCTAAGGCATAGGTAATAGCTTCTCTAAAGAGAGGGTTATTATAGGGATATTTGGTGGTATTAAATCCTAAATACTCAATACGAGATAGGACAATTTCAGCAAATTGAAGTTTGTCTGAAGATGCTATACGTGTTTTTTCGTTATAATCAATATCATAAGCGATATCAACTTCGCCTGTTTCTACAGCGATCATTCGTACTAAAGCTTCAGGGACAGTTTTTACAACAAGTCTATCAACACTTGCTTTTTGTCCCCAGTGATCATCAAATTTTTCTAAGACAACATTTTGTCCTGGATTCCATTCTCTGAAAACATACGGTCCTGTTCCTACACTAAAATCGCCCGCTTCAGCAGCTTTTTTATTTACAATTAAAGTAGGGGCTCTAGTAAACAAACTTTGAAGAGGTGTAAAGGCTTCGTGTAATTGAATTTCAAGTAGGAGAGGAGAAAGCACCACAATATTTTTAATTACTACAAGTTGTGATTGATGTGAAGGAGTTGCTCTTGCTGTATCAAGGCTATATTTCATATCCTCAGCTGATAAAACTTCTCCATTATGAAAGAGAACATTAGAACGAACAGTTATATGAACTGTTGTTGGATTGATATTTGTGAAAGTTGTAGCTAAACTTGGTACAAGATTTCCTTCTATATCAAAATCAAAAAAATTGTCAAAAACCTGACTTCTGATTCTTCCAGAATGGACATCCAAAGCCCCATAGGGACTTAATTCTATCATTTCGACAGGAACAGCTATATTAAGTGTTTTGACCCCGTCATTTGTGGAATTACAGGCTCCTAAAACTAAAATTAAGAGCAGCACTGCGTATTTTTTTACTACCATTTTATACTCCTTGGTATTAGTAATTTAAAATCAAAAAAACCACCTAGAATTAGGTGGTTTATTATTATATATTTAAATATAGTAACTAATAAATGCAACTTAATTCTTTTTTTTTGATAAACACAGTATGTAGCATAATAATAGTAAAAGAAAGTTGAATAAAATTAGTCATTTTATGTCCTTTAATTGGATTTAGTATAATTATATCATATTACGAATGTATTGTCAAGTTTTTTTTTGTTTCTATAATTTATGGAATCCAAATGAAAAAGAATTGTAGAATCGTTAAAAAAATACTTTCATTTTTTTAGATTATTTTTTTGTGTTATTATGGCTCAAGGACAAGCAGAAGCCTTAATAACAATTCTAAAAAAGCGTATTGCTAATGGAGAAAGACCCATTGTAGAAGACGAGTTTATGAGATTAAGTTTGGGACAAGCGATCACTTCTACACAAACACAAGATTTAA
>CAMQVI010000084.1 GCA_947038195.1 uncultured Brevinema sp. | reverse complement strand
AAAGTTGGGTATGACAGCCCTAGAAATGCTATTGTGTTTTTTGAATAGCGAGTCACAGTTGCTCAGCCCTATTTATTTTAGATTTGAAAATGATTTGAGTACCTTAATCACTTCTCTTAACGCCAATATGTCTTTGGCGACCACTTGGACTAGATAATTTTTATAATAAAGAGTCTGTGTTTCACCCTTTAAAAATAATCACAAAAAAAACTCCTAGAGTAATTTCTAGGAGCTTTTTTATTTGTTAAAAATTGTTAAAATTAAAACAGAGAATCTTTAGCGTCTTGACCTTCACCGAATTCTGAGATACCTCTTTTACAAGACTCTAAAAATTCTAAGGTAATAGCTACTGCTCTATTATTACTATCACCAAAAGCTTTTTGAATAGCCTCTCGAGCAGGAATTAAAGAATTGTATTCTTTAAAAATACGAAAGATTTCTTTAGCCATTTTTCGTTCTTCTACTGTAAAGCCAGCTCTTTTTAATCCTATAGAATTAACACCACTAATCAAGCCATAAAAACTGGATACTAACATAAAAGGAGGAATATCCCTCCCTACACGAGAACCTCCAGAAATTATTACATTCTGTCCTATCCTCACATGCTGATGAATTAAAACGCCCCCAGAAATAAACACATTGTCATAAATAGTACAACAACCCGCTGGTAAAACTCCATTAGCAAAAATAACATTGTTTTTTAAAACCGTATTATGAGCCACATGAGATCCTACCATAAGAAAGCAGTCATTCCCTATGATAGTATTAGGGGATATGGTAGGGTCTTCATAATTAACAGGAGCATGTATGGTGACATTTTCCCTAAACACATTATTATCGCCTATAATCACTTTATGAGGAGAACCTTTATAAGCTAGATCTTGAGGATTTAAGCCTATGGATACATTGTTAAAAATTTGATTATTCTTCCCTATTTCTACAGGCCCTCTGATATGCACAAAAGGAGAAATAAAAGTGTCATCCCCTATAAAAACGTCCCCTTCTATAACACAAAAAGGAGATATTGTAACGTTTTTACCGAATTTCACTTCAGAAGAAATTATAGCCTTATCTGATATAGACATAAAATTTCCTATTGATTGTATTGTTTTTGTTCTAATTCTTTTTTGAACACTTTTTCAACAAGAGCAAATCTCTTATGATTTTCACTACTTGTTTCCATAATATTTTGATGAGATTCCAAAAGCAATCTAATATCTGAAATAGAATTTTCTAATTTTTGGTTAACTTCTATGGAACAATCGTCACAACTAAGATTTTTATCATATACCATAGGAATAAAAGAATCTAAGCCCATAATTTGGAAGATATCCACAATCTTATCACTAGGATTCAATAAAACAACCCCATCTTCTGTAGAACCTAATTTTTTCTTGGCGCATAAAATAAGTCCTATAAAAGAACTATCAACATAACAAGATTTTTCCATATCAAAATAGATTTTTTTCACGACTCCCTCTAGTAAAAATTCTTGAAGACAAGCGTTAAGGTCAGAACAGTATTCTGCTGTTCCCCTTCCTTCTACAAGAACATAGAGATCATTGTTTTTTAGCCCTGTAAGAATTTTGCCCATAGAAAGCCCCCTATTTTAATTTCCTCTATAAAATAAAAAATAGGACAAAACGACTCCCCTTATCTATAAGGAAAGTATTTTTATCCTATTTCTATGATAAATTACCTTAACATCATCGCAAAAGGTTCTGGGTCTACACGCCCATTCCCTATAAGCACTTCATAATGTAAGTGATAGCCTGTTACACGACCTGTTGCTCCTACATACCCAATGACTTGCCCTTGTTTAACACGAGCTCCTGGATAAATTTGCGCAGCAAAACTTTGTAAATGTCCGTAACGAGTTTTAAATTGATATTTATGTTCGACTTCAACAAGATTACCGTAACCACCTTGTACTCCAGCCTTAGTGACAAGACCGTCTGCCCCAGCATAAACTGGTGTTCCTGGCAAGGTAGCCAAGTCTAGTCCATCATGCCCTTCAAAACCACGTTTGTCAAAAGGATTTCGACGAATGCCAAAACGAGAAGTAATACGAGCTCTTGTTGCTAGGGGGTAGATAGAAGGTATTTCTTTAAGTACTCTTTGATTTTCTTGCATAAAATTACCAATATGAAAAATCTTTTCTTTGGTAACATCTAAGTCTTTTTCTAGTTTTAATAATTGTGCTATTTCTTTTGGTGAATCAGATAAAGAGCTGAGGGAAATTTCGGGATCATTTAGGGAGGCTATAGAAGAATTTTCTATAGGAGAATTGATAATAGAGCCTACTTCCATTCGGAATTTTGAAAAATATTCGGATAAACCGCCTACGGTTTGTGAGACATTGAAAATTTTAGCTTCTAGAGCATCATTTTCAACGACCAGTCTTACTTGATTTCTCGTATTTTGATGTCCTTGAGATAGAATACCTGCCGTGGATACAATGCCACCGATAAGCACTACACTAAAAAATACAATAAGGTAGTTAGAGATGTGTAAGGTTTTACCCCCACCACCTGTATGAGGCATAATCATAATAGAAAATCTCTTCATTCCATTAGTGTGAACTCTGTTTTTGAAATCTAACCATGACTTTGTCATTCTTAAGAAAACATTATTCTTAAGTGCTTCTTTGTCATAATAACGAAGATCTTGCTTTGGTTGTGAAGATTCTATTTTAGGTGTTTCTTTTTTGATAACACTCATGAGTACCCGCCCCTTGTCCTTTTTGATAGTCCATCCATACACATCAATACACTAATATCATATTCTTTTTTAAATATTTTGTCAAGATTTTCCACAAAATATTCCTATATAAATTTATATTTTTCTAGCTTGAACCTTAGCAAGAAATGTATTATAATAAATACAGAAAATATTAAATTAAAATAAGGAAAGCTTATGTTTATAGACTCTCATGCCCATATCGATATAACCAGCGATCAAAAACGTTTCATGGACTTTGATAAAAAAAAGCACCTCATTCCTATAGAATTATCGGACTTATTCCCCCCAGACTTAGATTATGTTGTACATATTTCACTCAATCCTTTTGATTTCTTAAAAAATTACCCTATCTTCAAACAATACCCTAAAATGCTTTATGCTACGGGTATCTACCCTGATCACGCTGCTATAAAAGACTTTGATGAAGACCATTATATTGCAGAGCTTAAAAAAGTGCTTTTAGAATACCCTCATATTGCTTTGGGAGAAGCGGGAATTGACCTTAAAAATGATTCTTATGGCACCCTCAGCCAACAAGAATCCCTCCTTCATAAACAAGTAGCCTTAGCGGAAGAGCTCAATCTTCCCATAATAATCCACTCCCGATGTAGCTTTAGAGAAACCTACGATGTCCTTAAAGACTATAAAACTAAAGCTATTATACACTGTTTTAGTTATGGGATAAAAGAAGCAGAAGAGATATTAGAAAGAGGGGATATTATTTCCTTTGCAGGGCAATTAAGCTACAAAAACACACTCGAGCTCCATGCTGTAGCCCAAATGGTTCCTTTAGAATCTTTATTGTTCGAAACAGACAGTCCTTATTTGACCCCCACCCCTTTTAGAGGCAAGTGGAATGTTCCTGCTAATGTAGAACATACCTATCGTTTTTTTGCTCAACTGAGAGACATACCATTAGAAATACTTTGTGATCAAGTGAAAGTGAACTTTGAGAATATTTTTCTTAAAAAGAATTGATTGTTAAAGAATTAAAGGAATATTTCCATCCCTTCTCTACAAAAAAAAGTGTGACTATAAGATTTCTGTGCTTCTTTTTCTAAAAGATCTATCTCATCATCTTTTCTAAGCGTATCATGATGCGTCAAACCCAAATATTTAACATTAGCTAATTTAGCTATTTCTACACATTGTACCCATGTAGAATGACCAAAACCCTTACGACTAGGCAATTCATTTGGTGTATATTGAGCATCATGTATCATTAAATCAGCGTCTTGAGAAAGTCTAACTACTCTCTCGTCAAATACATTATGAAAATGTTCTGTATCTGTATGAAAAGCAAAAATTTTGCCATTTTCTTCTATTCTAAAACTAAAAGCCCCACCGGGGTGATCATGCTCTTCTACCGTAATCGTAGCGCCAGCTAATGTGTAGGTATCTGGAGATATTTCTGATATATTGATCTTAGCAGGAAGGGTGTGATAACAAATTGGACAAAAATCATCGTGCATAGAAGCTATAAGAGAGGTTTCTAGGCTACGGTTTTCTGGGCTTGGGCCATAAACATTTAGCTCAGTAGCTTCTCTAAAATTAGGTGCAAAAAAAGGAAATCCATGGACGTGATCCCAATGAAAATGGCTGAAAAAAAGATGTATGGGAGGAGGAGAGCCGTTGAACTCTTTCATCAAGCTCTCGCCTAAATCTAGTATCCCTGTACCTGCATCTATAATAATAATAGTCCCATTATCTAAGCGAACTTCAACACAAGTGGTATTCCCTCCTGTGTTCATCTTTGATTTGGCTGGAGTGGGCATAGTCCCTCTCACGCCCCACAATTTTACTTTCATCTGTCCCTCTATGTCACATTTATTCTAGGTATCGTATACTATTAATCGTCATTAGAAAGGTCATAACTTTAGATATTGCTCTTTAAAAGAGCCACCCTACTTTAATACTTAAATAAGGATATAATTCTGTCATAGAAAAATCATCCCTAAATTCATCTCCATGTTTCCATTGAGGCTTAATAGTATCAGAATCATGCAAAACAGATACATACTCTAAAGGGAAATACTGTACACCGACATCCACCCCTATAAAAATTGATTGGGTTACTCTTTTTATGATACTTATCCCTATATTGAGCCCAAATTTCAGAGACAAACCTTGTAAAGAAGACCCTCCGCCTGCTATATTATTAAGGCTCAGAGGCGTGTACATTATTCCCAAACGAAGATAGGGCATAAATTCCCAAGAATACTGTAAAATTCTATACCCTATACCTGTCATGAGGTAGGTATTTAAAATTCCATCTACACTTATTCCAAAAGTAGTCGTTGAAACTAGTTGATAGGGGATAAATCGCTCATACTCCCCTTCTATTTTAAAGCCTGCGGGCCATCTTGTGCTAGACTGCCATTGAAAGGTGTCTTTTTTAGCTATTAAAGTAGATTCTCCTGCCGTAGGCACGTTTACCCCTAAGCTAAAAGAAAAGCGATTTCTTTTAGGGGTAGCCCTCAATACCGTATCATTCAAAGCAACCTTTTTATTAATATCTTTAAGCACTGCCGTTTCATTGGAGAATTTTTGAACAACAGCGACAGACTCCGTCAGCCCACCCCTCGCCTCGGCATAACGAATTAAGACCTCATCCCCCCTTCTTAGGGCATAGAAATCTTTAGTAGGAAAAGTAAATAAAGCACCATCTACAGCAGTAATATTAGGATTTGTATAACTAACTTGGGGCATTAGGTTCAATAACATTTCTCTTATTTGTACTGTAAAAAGATTAATGGCATTTTTAGGGCCAGCTATCTCTTTGGCCACCATCTTCCCATCTTCCAAACGAAGCACTTCCACAAAAGCTTTTATCGATTGTTCTGTCATCGCCTTCGTCAATACATTAATCCTTATAACATATTTTACTTCTTTAACAAAAGGAGAATTATCTTTAGTCAGGGTATTAAGATCATAGGTGTAATCACTGGGCACTAAAGCCACTTTAAAATCATTGGCTGTAAAGTTTTTTAGGATCTCATCTATCTGTCCCGCAATGGGGTTACGATTGTCTATGATTAAAGCAGTCGCTCCATTGGGATTTTGTCCTCGGAATTTCAAGGCAACTTCCTCTGCAAAAAGCGAAGAATTCCCCATAAAAACAATCCCTAAAACATAAAAAATAATACGAAATAACACCATCATCACCTCTGAAAATTCATACACAAAGTATAACATATATTTTCAGACAATCATATAGGAATTTGCTATTTTATTGGATTTATCTTATGATAAAATATATTTTTTATAGGAGTCCCTATGGAGTGGTTAGTGATTTTATGTCTTGCTCTATCTAGTTTAAATCTTTACTTATTCTTCAAAAAATCCGTTCAAAAACCTTTCGCTAAAGAAAGTGAAGAGTTTCGTATTTATACGGAAACCTTAATAACAGAGTTTAATAGAATCGCTACTCGTAATATATCCCTTTTGGATGAACGCTTAGAAGAGCTAGACCATAAAATACGCCTTTCTCAAAAAGTAGACCTCCTCCTCAAAGACCGTTTTGAAGAGGCTCATAAAATTGAATATCTCGCCCCTCTAAAACTCAATGAAGTCCACACTGAAAATCTTCTAAATAATACAAACCAATCTCTTGATGAAAATA
>CAMQVI010000083.1 GCA_947038195.1 uncultured Brevinema sp. | reverse complement strand
TACAAATCTATAGGCTTCCAAAAAACAATGATTACAATGAATTGTAAATTATAAATAGGAAATACAATGAAAAAACTAGGATTATTATTATTAATGATGGGGTCATTAACCCCTACTTTTGCTTATCTTTTTTATTATATAACAGAGGGGAATTTGGCAGGTGTAAAAAACCGTGTGGCGCAAGATGATGATCTCGAGGAAATTGATGAATTTAGCAAAACCCCCTTGATACATGCTTCTTATCAAGGGGAATTGAAAATAGTAAAATATCTCGTAAAAAAGGGCGCTAATACCAATGAGACAACGATTGAAAGCTGGGCGTATGCTGGATGGCTAGAAAAGGTACAAGAATGTGTAGAAAATGGAGCTGATGTTAATGCTGGTGCTTTGGATGGGGCTGCGGCATTTGGGTCTCTAAAAATGGTGAAATACTTAGTAGATAAAGGTGCTCTTGTCACTACCAGCCCCCTGAGCTATGCTTCAAAAAATGGACATTTAGAAATCGTTAAGTATTTAGTCGAGAAGGGCGCTAATGTTAATGGCGCTAATAGATTCACGGAAACTCCCTTGATGTTGACTTCTGATTCAGAAATCGTTCAGTATTTAGTGGATAAAGGCGCTGATCTTGAGATTAAAGATAGTGATGGAAAAACTGCCTTAATGATTTCTTATACTAAAAATTTTGAAATCATGAAATCTTTAGTAGAAAATGGGGCTGATGTTAATGCTGTAGATAAAGATGGGGAAACTACCTTGATGAGAGTTTCGTGGTTTGAAAATTTAGAAAAAGTGCAATATTTAGTAGAAAATGGGGCTGATGTTAATGCTAAAGATGAAGGTGGAACAACTGCCTTGATGAGTGCTTCCTTTGATGGAAGTTTAGAAAAAATACGATATTTAGTAGAAAAGGGCGCTGATGTTAATGCTAAAAATACAAATAAAACAAGTGCCACTGCCTTGATAAGTGCTTCTTATGGTGGGAATTTAGAAATCGTTAAGTATTTAATAGCAAATGGGGCTGATACAAGTGAAATGACTCTTAAAGCATGGGCATATTCTGGGTGGCTAGAAAAGGTCAAAGAAAGTGTAGAAAACGGGGCTGATATTAATGATATAGATAATCGCATAGTATTAATGGGGGCTTCTTATAGAGGGCATTTAGAAATCGTTAAATATTTAATGGAACAAGGGGCTGATATTAATGCTAAAGATAAATGGGGTAGTACCGTCTTGATAGAGCTGGCTCGGGATGGAGAATTAGAAATAATTAAATATTTAATAGAAAAGGGCGCTGATATTAATGCTATAGATGGATATGGTAATGGGAAAAATTTTTTGTCATTGGCTTTATCACACGAAAGAGATTTAGAAATAATTAAATATTTAGTAGAGAAGGGCGCTGATATCAATGCTAAAGATGAAGATGGGAAAACTCCCTTGATGTTGGCTTTATCATACAAAAAAAAATTAGAAATGGTTACCTATTTAGTAGAAAATGGGGCTGATATTGAGGCTAAAGATGAAGAGGAGAAAACTACTTTAATGCAGGCTTCGCAGAGTGGGCATTTAGAAATCGTTAAATATTTAGTAGAGAAAGGCGCTAATATTAAAACTACAAATGAAGATATTGGTAGTAGCGCAGCTTTTGAGTTGGCTTTACGTGGTGGAAATTTGGAAACAGTGAAATACTTAGTAGAGAAAGGGGTTAATATCAATTTTCAGAATAAGTATGGTAGTACAGCATTGTTGCAGGCCTCAAAAGGGAGACATTTAGAAATCGTAAAATATTTAGTGAAAAATGGTGCCACTGTTAATGCTAAAAATAGCAGCGGTTGGACAGTATTGATGCATGCATCAGCAGAGAGGATCTTAGGAATAGTTAAGTATTTAGTGAAAAATGGCGCTGATATTAATGCTAAAGATGAAGATGGAAATACAGCTTTAATATATGCAAGAAATACTGCGATCATAAAGATATTAGTAGAGGCTGGGGCTGATATTAATGTCAAAGACAATGCTGTTTTGTCAAATGCTGCAAAGTATGGAAATTTAGAAATTGTTAAGTATTTAATCAAAAAGGGTGCTGATACTAGTGTGCTGACCATACAGGACTGGGCAAAAGCTGGATGCTTAAAAAAAGTCGAAGAACATATGAAAGACTATTCTAATGATACTGATGTTATTGCTGAATTATTGCATATAGCTTCAGGTGATATAGAAATGCTAAAGATCATCATCAAAAATAGTGCTGATACTATTAATGGCCAAACTTTTTCTAAAGCATTGAAATCAGCTTCACGCAACGATGATTTGAAAATAGTAAAATATTTAGTAGAAAATGGCGCTGATGTTAATATTCAAGAAAATGATGGTTGGACAGTATTATTAACAGTTTCTATGTTTGGACATTTTGAAGTAATAAAATATTTTGTAGAAAATGGTGCTAATATTAATAGCCGTAATGAATGGGGGGATGCTGCCTTAAGTTACGCTTCGGAGAATGGATATTTAGAAATCGTAAAATATCTCGTAGAAAATGGGGCTGATGTTAATGCTAAAAATAGAGGTGGCAAGACAGCTTTTACAAAAGCTTCAGAGGAAAATAGCCCTTATCAAAATAACCACGTAGACATTATGAAGTTTTTGGCAGAAAAGGGGGCTGATATCAATCTTAAAGATGATAACGGTGACACTGCTTTAGTATCTGCTGCAAATGATGGTAACCTGGAAATGGTAATATTTTTAGTCGAAAAAGGTGCTGATATTAATCTAAAAGGTAATGATGATAAGACAGCCCTAATGATAGCTGAAAGCCGAAATAAAAAAGATATTGCCGAATATTTAGAGAGTTTCTCAAATAAATAGAAAAACAAATTCGGAGATCCCCTTATGAAAAAAAAATATATTCTCTCCTTGTTACTGTTAACAAGCTCCCTTTTTGCTCAAGAAAAATTAGATTTGTCCTCGACCAAAAATATCTACCTCTTAGAAGGGACTATAGATAATAAATATCCTATCACGATGCGTCTAACTATCGAAGAAAACACTCAAAAAGTGAATGGACAATATTATTATAACAATAATAATATTCCTATTTATTTCGGAGAAAGTGTTTTGAGTGAAAATTCAATACTCACCTTAAAAGAATTCACGAATATTTATCCTGATACCTACAACAACTCAAATTCTACTGGAGAATTCACAGGAACGCTAGATAAAAAAATGGTGTTTAAGGGAATTTGGAGTAATGGTGAAAAGAGTTTTGACTTTGAAGTAAAACCTAACAAAGCCCAGATCGTCCAAGAAATACAAATAAAAAAATATAGTTTTAAGGATAGTTTCAATACAGATCCTGAAAGCCCTGCTTTTGACTTTGCTGAAGAAACTTTTCAAATAGCAAACCCTAAAAAATTAGCAGGTATTAATAAAATCAACAAAGAGTTAGGTATAATTAATGAATTGAATGCAGACTATTCCTACTGGAAAGAAAACCCAGACGAATTACGTCCCCATAATATGGTCTTTGATGATTCTTATGAGTTTGTATATAGAGATAATACTATCTTATCTATAAATAATATGATGTACTATTATGGAGGTGGAGCTCACGGCATATCTGACTATAGCCCTGTTGTTTATAGCTTAGATAGTGGGGAAATCTTAAATGAAAAAGTAAGTGATTTAGTCTATTCTATAGAAGACAAAAAACTTGTTGCCTTATTACGAAAAAAATTAATAGAACAAATGAAAGAAAGGTACAGTGATGAGGACAATAGCGATGAGGAAATCAAACAAGGTTATTTTGATTTTGAAACCATCAGATTAAATGATCATTATGAAGTGGCTGCTTCGGGAATAAGCTTTGTTTACAATCAATATGAGATAGCTTCTTATGCTGCTGGTATTATAATAGTACCATTCACCTATGAAGAGCTAAAACCCTTTGTAAAAAAAGACTCAAAGCTTTATTATTTATTTGAATAAGCTTAATTTAGAAAATTTTAAATACTATAAAAAAAACAAATAGCGTACATAATAACATGGGAGACAAAATGATTCTAAAAACGGTGCAAAATAAATCAGAATACTATGAGATTATCAAGCTTGTTTTAGATTTGCAAAAACAACATGTTGATTTGTTTCCAACACTGTTTCGTGATTATGGAGACTTCGATCATTTTCAAACTCTCGTAAAAAAATTCGATACAGAGGCAGATAGGTTAAGATCAGAACGAGGTTTGGATCTCTTTCTTTATTTTAAACAAGATGAAAACATAGTAGGCTGTGCTTATGTTCAAGATAAAATCAGAAAAGATGAATTTGCCTTTGTGGACAATAATTTATTATTTATTTCTTGTTTTATCATTGATTCTAAGTATAGAAATCAAGGAATGGGGAAAGAATGTTTATCTCTCTTAAAAGAATGGGCGAAAGAAAAAGGCTATTATAGAATGGAGCTTTCTGTATCTCATCAAAATTCTTCAGCCATAGCACTTTATGAAGATTTCGGTTTCCAAAAAGAAATGCTGTATATGAGTTGTGAGTTATAAAAAATTAGAATTTTAAAAAGAACTATCCTAGCATAAGTGGTGCTTTTTTATCATATTAACTTGTTTTAGAAGTATTTACAAAAACTATTAAACAAGTTGTAATATAACTCGTTGGAGAAAAAAATGAAAAAAATAGGATTATTATTGATTTTATTAGGCATCGTGAATTGTGGGGGAAAAGAAACCCAAGCAGAAACAGCAGTTGTTAAAACTGTGGGAACTGAAGTTACTGGAAATTTGGAAACAGATATGATTCTTATAGATTATGCTTTAAGTGGAGATCTTGAGGGTGTTAAAAAACTCGTGGAATCAGGGGCGAATGTTAATGTTTATAGAAGCCAAGATTATAACTACTTTACCCCTTTGAAGGGAGCTGCTACAAATGGACACTTAGAAGTGGTGAAGTATCTTGTGCAAAACGGAGCTAATGTTAATCAACAGGTAGAATTTACTCATGACTATTATGAGGGTACCGTGTTTAGCTCTACAGCATTAATGGATGCTTCTGATGGAGGATATTTGGAGATTGTTAAACTATTAATTGAAAACGATAGCGAAGCACCCTTTTCGGGGTCTGATGTCAATCTTAAAAACTTTGACGGATGTACCGCATTAATGAATACTTCAAGTAAAGGACATTTAGAAATCGTAAAAATATTAATTGATAATGGTGCTGATGTCAATGCGATAAATACCTACAATAACGGAGCTTTAACATGGGCTACCATGAATAACCATTTAGATATCGTAAAATATTTAGTTGAAAATAGCGCTAATGTTAATCATCAGCATGAAGAAGAAGGGACTGCTTTGATGAACGCTTCATTAAACGGAGATCTTGAGATGGTACAATATCTTATAGAAAATGATGCTGATATTAATCTCCAAAATATCTATGGTGAAACAGCCTTATCGACAGCTTCAGGACAAGGACACACTACTGTCGTTGAGTATTTAGAGAGTCTTTAATAATATAAATGGGAGTTTATTTTGAAAACGATAATATTATTATTGGTATTGGGAACCTTAGAGTTTTCCTATATCTCCTTACGTAATAAAGATATGTTGGATTCTAGTTTAGAAAATATAGAAACAACAATCCGTGATTTTATATAGAAACAGGGAAATAGACTGAGTATGCCACACTATATTATACAAGAGGACTTGCTTATAATTCTTTAGAAAATTATGAAAAAGCGATTCTTGATTTTACCGAAACCATAGAAATAGATCCTCGTTTTATAAATGCTTACTACAAAAGAGGACTTCTTTACCATAAATTACAAAGACACGAGGAAGCCATCCTCAATTATAGTGCATTAATAGAAATAGACCCTAAAGATAATAGTGCTTATTATAATAGAGGTATTGCCTATGCCAAACTAAAAAGATATGAAGAGGCGATTCTAAGCTATACTGAGGCGATAAAAATAAACCCCGAAGATAGTAAATCTTATTATTATAATAGAGGTAATTCCTATGCTGATTTGGGACAATATGAACAAGCAATTTTAGATTATAGTGCAGCCATAAGATTAGAGCCTAAAAACAGTAGGACCTATTATGTGAGAGGGCGAATTTATGAAACTTTAGAAAGATATGGGGAAGCCCTCAGCGATTATGATGAGTCTATAAAAATAGACCCTGATTTTGAAGCTCCTTATTATAGTAAATTAACTCTTCGTGACAAACTAGAAAACCTCCTATAAAAACAATATAAAAAAAGAGCCACTTTCGCTAAGGTGGTTCTTTTTTATTATATTCCCTTATTTTAGCGTTAGAAGCTTGAGAAGAATTTAAAATCAAGTTATAATATATAGGAATACAGAATTGTTCTATGAAAATTCTGCATAAGACAATAGTCTCTCTGACGTTCGCTATTCTCTAAAGGAGTTTTAATATGAAAAAGCTAAGTTTACTATTAATAATCTTAGGGGTATTCAATCCTAGCTATGCAGAAATTGTAAAGTCCGCAAATAAAGACGCTTTTATAAAAGCGAATGATTTTTATGGCTATAAAGGCGATGTTACGATAACAATAGAGTGGTATGAAGAAGATTATGCTGCCGAAGGTGGTAGTACAAATATAGGTGTTGTTTATAAAGCTTACCTTGATTTTATTTCTCCTGAAAATCAAAAAGTTATCTTTTATGAATCAAAGCATGCTCCAGAATTAGAAATAAATATAGTAAATAACGGGGCCCTTACATTCCATGAAACCAACACCACATCTACTGTGTTTTATGAAAAAAAGAAA
>CAMQVI010000082.1 GCA_947038195.1 uncultured Brevinema sp. | reverse complement strand
GGGGCGATAACGATTCTTATAAAAGAGGTATCTTTATCCATCATGAAGAAGGACTACTAGGAGAGAAAGCATCTAATGGATGCATAAGAATGTACAATAGAGATGTCATAGAGCTGTATAATACCGTTCCTAGTTATATCACCCAATAATATCCCCCATTTATACAGATAAAACAGATGTAAAAAAAGACCCCGTCCTCACGAGGAGTATACTAGAATCCCACAATAAGGGGGCGATAACGATTCTTATAAAAGAGGTATCTTTATCCATCATGAAGAAGGACTACTAGGAGAGAAAGCATCTAATGGATGCATAAGAATGTACAATAGAGATGTCATAGAGCTTTATGATACTGTTCCTAGTTATATCACCCAATAACATTTCTAATCATGAGAATATAAAACTCCCCAACTATTTGTTAAATAAAAATTATTGTAATTTTTTGAGTATAGATACTAATATCTACTCTATTTTTCCCTCACCCCCATAAAGGTAAAATACAATAAAAAAGGATTTGTACTATATAAAGAAATTTCTTTTAAAATAAAATATTTTCTGATCGTAAAAATACATTTTGGATGTTATTCCCCCTAAAAAGTATTAGAAAAATAAAAATTCTTTCTACCCCAAAAAACCTCAGTATTTTTTCGTTAAGAAATAATCACCAGTATTTTTAAAAAATTTATTCTCACAAATAGAGTCCCATCGAACATTTCATAAATAGCTTATTTTTTATTTTCACTCAAAAATTATCCCCTTAGGATTTTTATTAAGAAACAATCACCAATACTTTTCAAAATTTTATTCTCATGGAATATTTTAAAACAGCACATTTTTTGTTTTCACTCGAAAAATTCTCCCCACTCCAAAAATCCCAATATTATTTTACAAATGACTTTTTATGAGTAAAAAATGATTGTTTTCTTAAAAAGAGTCATTTATATGTTAAAAAGAGTCATTCTATTGATCATAATCCCCTCTAAAGTGACCCTTTAAGGGTGATTTTGACACATTTAATCACTTAAAGTCAAAAACAATATTTTAAATAATTCACTTGCTATATTTAGAGCTTTTGTGTTAAAATATAGATTCTATCTAAGATTCTAAAAATGTTTAGAATCTTATAAAAAACAGGCTCTAAAAAAAAGAGTCCTCAATAAGTTAACCCTATATATAATAATAATATAAATCAATTAAAAAACGAAGTCCTTAAGGAAAATCTATGATTAAATATGTACTTACTGTCTTGTTACTGTGTATTACAGCTTGTGCTAGACCAGAAGTAGTAGAGTCTACTCTGAATATTGCTGTCCCTATAGAGATGCTAGAGTTAAACCCTTACCTTGTATTGGATATTCCCTCTGTACGCATCAGAAACCAAGTATACGAATCTTTATTAACTATGGATTCTAATGGAAATCTCCAGCCCAGTTTAGCTATAAAATGGGAATATCTTAATCCCACCACTATAGAATTTACCTTAAGATCTAATGTTTCATTTCACAATGGAGAGACCCTCCATGCTGATGATGTTGTGTTTAGCTTGAACCAATCCCTGTCTACGCCTACCCACCAAACAGCACTGAGACTTATGAAGTCTATTAAAGCCATAGATCCTCTGACGGTACGCTTAGAATTAAAAACCCCTTATGCTGCTATCTTATTACTGCTCTCGGATACGCTCACCTATATCCTCAATCAAAAGGCTGCCGAAGAAGGTAATTACTATGTTGGAACGGGGGCTTTCCAATTTAAAGAATGGAATAAAGGGCAAAATATTATTTTAGAGCGTTTCGATAATTATTGGGGTGGAAAAGCCAATGTTCCCATGATCAATATTCGTACTGTCCCAGAATCTCTCGTGAGAATGGTGGCTACAGAAACTGCAGAAGTAGACATAGCCTACGACATAGACTACATAGAAAAGCAAAGAGCCCTAGAAAAAGGCCTCGTTTTTGCAGAGACTTTAACCCCTCGTATTGAATATTTAGGATTCAATGTCTCCAAATACCCTTACAACAATCCCAAACTCAGAGAAGCTATCGCCTACGCTCTCGATATACCGGGGATCATTAACTCAGCGGTACTAGGCGCTGGCAAACAAGCCACGATTTTATACCCTCAAGGGGCTAAAAACGCCCTAACTCCCCCCATTGTTCAAGATATAAAAAAAGCTCAAAAATCATTTGATGAATCTGGACTCCCCAAGGGAATAGAGATTAAGCTTTTGGCTTTAGACGGGGTTAAAAGAAATATAGCCGAAATCATCCAAGCCAATCTCAAAGAAATAGGAATCGAGGTCACCATAGAGGTGGTAGAATGGAGTAAATTTGTTCAGATGCTCTATGCTCACACCACAGATATGTATCTCGGTAGCTGGTCTGCCTCTGCTGATCCAGACTTGTTTTATTATCTTTTATTACACTCGAATGCCGTAGGGGGCAATGGGAATAATTTTGCTTATAAAAATCCCCAAATGGACAATCTTTTAGAGCTAGCTCAAGTAGAGTCAGACCCTATAAAAAGACAAGGATTTTATGACGAAGTCGATAAAATTATCGATAAAGATAAAATGTTGATCCCTTTGTACTACCCTTTAGACACCTTAGTTCATAGGAACACTATTTCTAAAGTACGGTTTGATGAATTTAGATTGCAGTTATGGAAAGAAGTGGAAAAAGATACCGCTCAGAATTAAGCAATGTGGCGGATATTTAACCAATGGTGGAAAATATTTATCAAAACTATTGACAAGTGTCTATTATTGTGTTAAAATTATAAAAATGAACTTAAGAGAGAGAAAGATGACTAATTATATCAATAACATGCTACTACTTATTATTACCTTGTTTGTCCATAGAGTTAAATTACTAATGATATAATATAAAGAATATATTATAAAGCCATTAAGAATTTAGTTCTTAATGGCTTTTTTTGTTATAAAAATAAACCCAAGAGAGAGAGATGACTAATTATATCAATAACATGCTACTACTTATTATTACTTTGTTTGTCCATAGAGTTAAATTACTAATGATATAATATAAAGAATATATTATAAAGCCATTAAGAATTTAGTTCTTAATGGCTTTTTTTGTTATAAAAATAAAGTATATAAACCGCCTAGGAGGAAAACGGTGTTTAAAAAAATAGGAATGGGCTTATGCCTGATGTTGGTGTCCTGTAACGATGTACAAGATACCAAAACGCTTAATGTAGCAGTCCCTGTAGAAATGGTGGAATTAGACCCATACAGAGTTTTGGACACTCAATCTTTGAGAGTACGGTATCAAGTTTATGATAAAATTATTGCCGTAGATTCTAATGGGAATTATGTGCCCAGTCTTGTGACAGAATGGAAATATGTAAGCCCTACCAATTTACAGCTCACCGTTCGCTCTAATGTCCAATTTCACAATGGTGAGTACTTAACAGCAGAAGATATAAAGTATACGATAGATAGGTCAATGACTACCCCCACCCATCAATCTGGAATGGTCACTGTGAAAGATGTAGAAGTATTATCCCCTTATAAGGTGCAAGTTAATTTGAAAATACCTTATGTTCCAGCTTTAGCAATGTTTTCAGGGAGTAGGGCATTAGTTCTTAACAAAAAAGCTGCAGAAGCTGGAAATGCTTATGTAGGAACAGGTCCCTTCAAATTTAAAGAATGGAACAAAGGACAAAATGTTCTTTTAGAGCGTTTTGATAACCATTGGGGAGAGAAGGCAAAAGTAGACTTTGTAAATATCAAAACAGTTCCCGAAGCATTGGTGAGAATGATAGCGGTAGAAACAGGGGAAGTAGATATCGCTTACGATATTGACTACAACGAAAAAGAGAGAGTCTCGGAGAATAGCAAGTTAATTTTTGACGAAACTCCTATTTCTAGAATAGAGTATGTGGGGTTTAATATCACCAAATATCCTTATAGTAATCCTAAGTTTAGAGAAGCTATATCCTATGCCATAGATGTTCCTGGTATCATAAGCTCAGCTGCACAAGGGGCGGGAGTACATGCTAACAGTTTAACATCAAAAGGGGTTGGGTACACTAAGTCAGAGCCCACAGAGCAAAATATAGAAAAAGCTAAGGAGTTATTAAAAGAGTCTGGTGTTCCCGAAGGCACTAAAATCCGACTTTTAGCAATAGATGGAGTAAGAAAAAGGACTGCTGAGGTAATGCAAGCCAATTTAAAAGAAATAGGAATAGACTTAGAAATCATGTTAGTAGAGTGGGCTAAATACGCTCAAATGGTCTATGCTACGGATACAGAGATGTTTTTAGGGGGCTGGTCTGGAGATCCTGATGCTGATTTATATTATTACATCTTCTTCCATTCTTCTAATATAGGGGCAGGTGGTAATTTTACAGAATATAATAATGCAGAAATGGACAAATTATTAGTAATGGCGAGACAAGAACATAATCCTCAAAAAAGACAAGCCTTATACGATCAAATCCACGAAAAAACAATGAAAGAAAAAGCGTTAGTCCCTTTATTCTATCCTTTGAGTACCTTAGTACATAGAGCCAATATTTCTAATGTGAGATTTGATTCCTATGTCTTACAATCATGGAAAGAAGTTGTTAAAAATTAAAAATAAAATAGATGATATCAAAAAGGAGAAAATAATGTCTGTATTAGAATTATCAAAAAAAGATCATGATTATGTTGTAGGTGTTAGAAGATACCTCCACCAAAACCCAGAATTAAGTATGGAAGAAAAAGAAACTTCTGCTTATCTTCAAAAAGCTCTAAAGGAATTGGGAGTCCCTTTTGAAATAGTGCCCCCTTATGGTATCTTAGCTAAAGTAGAAGGTAAAAATAAAGATAAAATGGTAGCCTTGAGAGGAGATATGGATGCTCTTCCTATTCAAGAAGAAAATCCTCATCTTGATTACCAGTCTACTGTCCCTAAAGTTATGCATGCTTGTGGGCATGATGCTCATACAGCGATGCTTCTAGGAGCAGTAAGAGTCCTCAATCAAATGAAATCCCAGCTTAATGGTACCGTGTTATTTTGTTTTCAGCAAGCAGAAGAGATGGCATTAGGCGCTAAACTCCAAGTAGAAGCTTTAAAAGCCTATCCCGTTAAAGGGTGCTTTGGAATGCACGTGTCCTCTAATATAGAGGCGGGTGTAACAGCGGTGTCCCCTGGTGGGGCTATGGCTGCTATTGATATTTTCAAAGTAAAAGTACAAGGCAAGGGGGGGCATGGAGCAAGACCTGATTTAGCGGTAGACCCTATTTTAGCCTGTGCCTCCATGGTATTAGGTCTTTCTAGAGCCAAAGCGCAAGAAATGAACCCTTTTGAGGCATCTACTATTAGTGTAGGGGGATTGCAAGCTGGAGATAGATATAATGTTGTCCCAGATACAGGGTATTTTGAAGGCACTATAAGAACCCTCAGCGATGAATCCCGTAAAAGAGCTTCTGATATTGTAAATCGTGTTTGTAAAGGGATTGCAATGGCTCACAATGTAGAAGTAGAAGTAGAAATCAGAGATGCAACTCAAGTCTTGTATAACGATCCTTCATGTGTAGAGTTATACAAAAAAAGTGCTTTGAAAATTCTCCCAGAAAACATGGTAAGACCTTGTGATGTTGCCTTAGGGTCTGAAGATTTCTCAGAGTTTTCGTCTCGTTATCCTAGCGTATTTGCTCGTTTAGGAACAATGAATAAAGAATTAGGCACAGATCGCCCTCACCATCACCCTAAATTTAATTTAGATGATTCTGTGTTATCTACGGGGGTAGCTTTATACGCTCAGTATGCGGTGGATTTTTTAGAACAGGCTTGAAATGATTACAATGTAGTCGCAATGTCAATATTTTCAACAAAAAAAGATTGACATTGTCTCAAAAACGTGCTAAGATGACTAAATAAAAGGAAAAATAAATGATTAATAATTTTGTATTGATGAGCTTTTTTAACTACTATTGGTTTAACATGGATGTGTCTAAAGAATAAATTATTAATGAATATCTATAAATATACTTATAGAATAAAAAGCCATTGAGAATTTGTTTCTCAATGGCTTTTTTGTTACTCCATACTAAAAGAGATAAAAAGGAACCGACTTTTAGCGATATAGTCGTATTTTTTGAAGAATAAAATATAAAAACCATAGGAGGTTTATAGTGATATATAAGATTATAGTGTTGTTATTGCTGATCACATCATGTAATACACCGGAAACCAAAGATAACGAAAAGGTGCTAAATATAGCTGTACCTATAGAAATGCTAGATATAAATCCTTACACAACAATAGACGTTCACTCTATACGTATAAGGCATCAAGTTTTTGAAACCTTATTAGGTCAGTCTCCTTCTGGGGAGCTTATCCCTCGCTTAGCTGTCTCATGGACAAATATTCGACCCACGACGATGAGAATTAGTCTAAGATCAAATGTCTTATTTCACAATGGAGATACCTTAACGGCAGAAGATGTCAAGGCTAGTTTAGATTTAGCAATAACAAACTCCTCTACCCGAACTGCCGTGGCTGTTATTAAAGAAGTCAGCATCATATCCCCTTTGGAAATACAGCTTGAATCTTATATTCCCTATGCTCCATTACCTCTCGTATTAACAAGCTCGTCTGTCTTTATTTTGAGTAAAAGAGCAATAGAAGAGGGAGACTTTGCAATTGGGACAGGGGCTTTTAAGCTGGGTGCTTGGAATAAAGGGCAAAATATTATTCTAAGCCGTTTTGATGAATATTGGGGAGAAAAAGCCAAGGTCAACGAAGTTAATATTAAAACAGTCCCTGAATCATTGGTGAGGGTGATTGCTATAGAAACAGGAGAAGTGGATATCTCTTATGATATTGATTATAATGAAAAGCCAGAAATCGATAAAAGGGACGATTTAATATTTGATGAAACCTTAATTAATAGAACAGAATACCTAGGATTTAATCCAACGA
>CAMQVI010000081.1 GCA_947038195.1 uncultured Brevinema sp. | reverse complement strand
ACAAAAATCTCTCTTATATCAAAAATAGTGATAGTAGAAAGAGGAGACACCACAAAAATCTCTCTTATATCAAAAATAGTGATAGTAGAAAGAGGAGACACCACAAAAATCTCTCTTATACCAAAAATAGTGATAGTAAAAAGATTTGCACCGAGAAATCTCTCTCTAAAAAAAGAAATCTATAAAGAAAGAGGGGACACTCCAAAAATATCTTAATATTTAAAAAATCCTAGCGAAGCATCCCATTTTTAAAAAATCCCTATCCAAAGAATCTTCTTTAAAAATCTAAAAAATATCACTAAAAAAATCAAAAAAAATGACTATTTCCCCAAAAAACTCATTTTATATGAGTGAAAAAGTGATTGTTTTCAGGAAAAAGAGTCATTTGAATGATAAAAAGAGTCACTTTTATGACTGTTTTCAGGCTAAAAATGCCCCATATTTTAAATCCCCACGAAAACTCTTTAAAATAAAAAAAATCATCAAGATTATTGATGATTTTTTTTATTGCAGGGAGATGGATTTGAACCATCGTAGGCAGATGCCGGCAGATTTACAGTCTGCTCCCTTTGGCCGCTCGGGCATCCCTGCACATTGTGAAATATATTATAACACTTTTATATTTAGTTGTCAATACTTTTTTGCTTTTTATTCTATTTAGGTAGTTTATGTTTATATCCGATACTAAGTTATATAAGGAGATAACTATGCTAAACCAACGAACAGCGGGCATTCTTTGTCCTATCTTTTCCCTCCCTAGCGAGGAAGGCATTGGCACCTTGGGGATAAAAGCTCACGAGTTTGTCGATTTTTTAAAGGCAAGTAAACAAAAATATTGGCAGATACTACCTATAGGGCTCACTTCTTACGGCGATTCCCCTTATCAAAGTTTTTCCTCCTATGCTGGAAATCCCTACTTCATCGACCTAAGTATTTTAAAACAAAAAAACTATTTAAAAGACTTGGATTTTGATTGGGGAAACCCTGAGTACATAGAGTACGAGAGCCTATGGAACAATAAATACACCATTCTAAAAACAGCTTTCAAAGCTAGTAATTTTGGCAATAAAGAGCTCCAAAAAGCCTTCCAAAAATACACGTGGCTAGAAGATTTTGCTACTTTTATGGCATTAAAAAACCACTTCAAGAACAGCTCTCGCCTAGATTGGACAGAAGCAAGAACCAAAAAAACTCTTTCCGATTCCCTTAAATCTAAAATACAAGACGAAATCCTCTTCCAATCCTTCCTACAAGTAGAATTTTACGAACAATGGACATCCCTCAAAACTTACGCTAACAAGCAAGGTATATCCATCATTGGAGATGTGCCTATCTTTGTAGCGGGAGACTCTACGGACGTTTGGGCTGATCCCGAGTATTTTCTATTAGACGACGAGGGCTATCCCTTGGTGGTAGCAGGAGTTCCCCCAGACTATTTCAGTGAAACAGGACAGCTATGGGGTAACCCTCTCTATGACTGGGCTAAACTTAAAAAAGACGGATTTTCTTGGTGGATCAATAGGATTAAAGAGGCTTTGACCCTATTTGACGTGGTGCGTGTGGATCATTTTCGAGGCTTTGAAGCGTACTGGGCAGTGCCAGCTACTGATGATACAGCACTAAATGGAGAATGGATAAAAGCTCCAGGTAAAGCCTTTTTCAAAGCAGTCAAAAAAGAAATAGGTGAAGTTGCGATTATAGCCGAGGACTTAGGTGTGATAACGGATGAAGTGAAAGCTCTTATAAAAGAAACCCAATTTCCGGGCATGGCTATTCTCCAATTTGCCTTTGACTCTAACATGGAAAACCCTTACAAACCCCACAATCTCCCAGTACATAAAATTGTTTATACAGGTACTCACGATAACAATACCACTGTAGGCTGGTTCAAAGACCCTCAAAATAAAGAGGCTGTCGACAATGCTATCACCTACCTAGAACTAGACGAAGATATTAGCCCAGAAGATTTTACCCTAAATTTCATAGAAGTCGCCTATAAAAGCAAAGCCAATATTGCCATTATCCCCATACAAGATTTACTCCTAAAAGACTTAGAAGCTCGAATTAACACCCCTTCTACTCTAGGGATGAATTGGAAGTGGCGTATGTTAGAAATCCCCTCTGAAGAGAAAGCAAACTACTTAAAAACCCTCATAAAAGAATCTTCAAGAGTTTTGTAAAAGACACTTACTAAAAAATCTACAAGAATTGTATATAATATATTGCCTTTATGCTTGATTTGTGATAAAATACTGTTTATATATTATATTTTATTTATTATATTCATATTACATAGGAGTTTCTTATGAAAGAAATTTGGATTAGGCATCGTTTCGCTATATTTTTATTCATTCTAGCGGGAACGATAGACTACGTCTACAAAGGGCAAAACCCTTGGGCAATTGTGGCTGCATTAGTTACTATTTTCTGTACCTTACTAATGGAGCATTTATTCTACGAAAAGAGAGGAGTATATATCTTCGCTCAAATAGGCTTTATTACAGGATTTATCTCTGGGCAATTAGCTTGGAAATTCATTCAAATGATCTATCCAGAAGAATTCCCCGTGAATTTAGAGCCTTACTTAATAGCATGTTTCGGATATTTAGGTTATTATATGCCCCTAAAATCAGTACAGCTCCCTGGGGGATTATTACAAGCTCCCTACAGTGACGGAGGGGTAGTTCCTTCTGTTTTTGACATGAAAGTACTTGATACTAGTGTTATTATTGACGGACGTATCAACGATATCGTTGAAACAGGATTTATCTCTGGTACTATTATTGTTCCTAAATTTGTCCTCAACGAAATTCAAGCTTTAGCAGACTCTCAAGATGGTATAAAAAGATCCAGAGCAAGGCGTGGACTAGATGTTCTTAATCAATTAAGAGAGCAAAAAAATATTACTTTAAAAGTTATAGCTAAAGATTATCCCGATATTAAAGGGGTAGATTCCAAGCTTATTGCGCTCGCTAAAGACAAAAACTATGCTATTTTTACGAATGACTACAATCTCAATAAAGTCGCCCATATAGAAGGGGTAAAGGTATTAAATATTAACGATCTTGTTAATGCCTTAAAACCCATTTTGTTAATGGGTGAAGAATTAGAATTAGAAGTCTTAAAAGCAGGTAAAGAACAAGGTCAAGGGGTAGGATATCTAGCGGATGGCACTATGGTGGTGGTTGCGAATGGTTCTTCCCTAGTAGGGCGTAAATTAAACGTAAAAGTAACGAGCACCCTCCAAACTTCTGCGGGACGTATTATCTTTACAGAAGTTGATCCCGATCGTGTATAAAGTCGCCTTAGGTTATGACCTTCATCGATTGAAAAAAGAGAATAATAGTAGCGTAGTATGTGGTGGTGTAGATATAGTTTGTGATTTAATGATAGACGGAGCACATTCAGACGGAGATGTGGTGTATCATGCTATAACGGATGCTTTATTAAGTCCTATGGGTACAGATATTGGGCTTGTATTCCCAAATACAGACCCTTTATATAAAGATAAAAAAAGTAATTTTTTTGTATCTTATGCCTATAACTTAGTACAGCCCCAATATTCTATTATGAGTATTGATATTGTTGTTATATGTGATAAGCCCAAAATTTCTCCCTATGCCTTAGCCATAAGAGAAAATATTGCCACTCTTTTAGAAATGTCTATCGAGGATATTTCTATTAGAGGCAAGACCACAGAAGGCACTAGACCCCTTACGATAGAGGCTTATGCCAATGTATTGTTTCAAAAAAAATAAAAATTAAGAGAGAAAATATGTTCAATAAAAATAAATCCAAGCCTGAGAAGAAAAAAGAAAGCTTTGCTGATCAAGTAAAACTCTTTTTTTCGACTTATCTCCTAGCTCTATTGATTCGTACCCTATTAATAGAAGCCTCCCAAATTCCCTCCCAATCTATGGTTCCTAGCTTACAAGTAGGAGATATTTTGATGGTAGAGAAAGTAAGCTTGGGGGCTTATATCCCTGTGCTTAATGGGAAGTTCCCAGGTCTCAGTAAACCTAAGGTGAATGATATGGTGGTGTTTGTTTCTCCTGAGTGGAAAAGCCCAGGTTTTATGGATGAGCTCATTACTTTTCTATCTTTATCTATTATTAATAAAGACAATACCTTTGCTAATCCTAAAATTCTTGTTAAGAGAATTGTAGCAGGTCCTGGTGATATTCTGACTATGACTAATCAGCAATTATACCACAATGGCACTATGCTTTCTGACAAGTCTTTCGCCTCCCAAAATCAAATTATATACAGTGGTGGTAAGAGACAAGGGCGTCTTAATTACAATCTTTTTGAAGAGAAGGACGAATCCTATAAAAGAGTGGTACAACATGCCATTGATACCCAATCATCAGAGACGAATACTATTGTTATATACGATAGAAATGATTTTGAGGAATATTTAAGACCCCTTCTAGTGCAAGGGTTTCCCCCTATCACTATCCCTCAAAAAGGTGTAGAGATTATGGTAAACGACCTCAATAACTACGAAAAATATCTTTTAGCTAAATTAATTACAAGAGAAAACAAAGACCCTCTTATAAAAGGAGCTTTTGTGAGAGATAGTAAAATTATCATGCATTCCAAAGACTCTTCAGAACAGGAAGTGACGACATGGACTCCAGCAGACAATTACTATTTTATGATGGGTGATAATAGAGATTTTAGTGAAGATGGACGTTACTTTGGTTATGTTCCTCAAGAACGTGTCTATGGACGAGTTCTCTTTAGATATTGGCCTTTTAATAGAATATCTTTAGGAGCGAATCTTAAACAAGAAAATGCTAAATAAGTTAAATCAAATAAAAAAAACACCCATGCTAATTCGCATTCTAGCGTAGTATGGGTGTTTTTTTTCTTATGTAGTAAATAAGGTGAGTACAGCCTGTATCAAATGCTCTAAAGCAAATTGATAAAAATATTATTCTATTGTTGTATAGTGGAATAACAAGGGGTAATGATGTTTGAAAAAGATAAAAAACGTTAACATTACTATTTGAATTCCCCATACTAATAAAAGAACAAATACGATAAAAACAGCCTAAGCTATCTAGTAATCCATCCGCTATAGTATTAACTACAATATCTTCGTTTTCACACTTTTCACCAAAATTTCCCTACTAGGTTTCTGTTTTTATCTGCATGTATGGTTTTTAAATGGATAATTAGCACTATTATTTACATTCAAATTCACACACTTTTTTCTAGATATTTTCCTCCTATCACTTTTTTTAATAAATTTATTTAGATAAGTCAAGGATTTTTTGTACCTATTATTGTTGAATTTAGCAATAAATGACCCCCATTTAGATTTATGGATAAACTTGCTGTGTCTCCTCCATCTATAGTACCATTAACAGTATACATATAAAGATTTTTCAATATAATATCAGTACTTGTCGATGGAATAACGGTTTGTATGTATCCCCCATTAACGTCTCCTTCCTCAAACATGAGACGCTGGATTTGAGAACCACCTTGATTCCCATTAAACGAAATATCTAAATAAAAATTTCCCGTGGCGGCGGTGGAGGTGATAATACGTATATTTTCATTAAAAGTCATAGATAGTCCATGGATGAAGAGTGTTGCTGATATGTCGGGAGTGTAGGTGCCTGCATAGTTTATTTTAAATTCTTCTAGTGATTTATCAGAAATAACAGTAGGAATCTCTCCTGCATCATCTGCTACGGAACAGGCAATCGATACCCCTAATAACATAAACATTATTCCGAATGTCATTAAAATATATTTTCTTTCTTTTTTTTTCATGTATATATCCTTATAAGAAAATTGACTATTAGTACTAAGATAGTAAGAATAGTCAATAAAGACAAAAAAGCTAGGTTTTATCCCTAGCGTTTTTGTGATGAATTATAAGGCGATGAAATTCTTTAATCTTTATTCACTTCGCTCAAGAGCGTTGTTGTTATTTTGTCTATTTTTAAGAATTTAGGCACAAAACTAAGCCCCACAAAACACAAAGCTCCAAGACCAAGATAAATAAGGTTAGTAGTAGAGTATTCACCTGATAATACAGCCCCTGCAGAAAATGTATACGCTAGGGTTCCTGGAATTAAGAACAAGGTTGATAATCCCCAGTAAGTGAGAAATTTGATATCCGTTAATCCATACATATAATTTTGTAGACTAAAAGGAAAAGGAATCAATCTTGTTATTATTAAAATACGCCAGCCTTGTTCTTTAACCCCTTGATCGATTTTTTTGAAAGAACGTGAGGAACCAAATTTTTCAAGTAAGAAATCTCTAAAGGTATAACGAGCTATTAAAAATCCCATTGCAAGCCCTATGGAAGAAGCGGATACGACTAGGAGAGTAGTTAATAATGGGCCAAATAAAACACTCCCTAAAATAGTAGTAGGGAACATGGGAAGAAAGAATAAGCATAGGAGTGCGTATAGAAAAAAATAACTAAGATAAGCCAGCCACCCCAAGGCTAAAAATTGTTCTTTGAGTTTTGGAATATTTTTTATGCTTAGTTGGGAAGAAATCCCTGTTTCTGAAATAATAAATGCCCCAGCACTAAATAGTATAAGAAAAATTATTATATTTTTATATCTTTTCACAAATTTCCCTTGTTTTTGTCCAAATAATTTGAATATAAGATATACAATTAAATACAATAAGGAAAGACTATAAAGATATCTAAATTAGAATTATTTGATATTAGATTTTAACAAATAAATCACAAAAAAGCTAGAATTTCACTTCTAGCTTTTTTATAAAAATTATTATTAAATGATTAACGAACTTCGTTAAGATTCCAGTCATAAGTATAGGAGATTGTTTTGTAATTATTCAATTTAGCTTTTGATGAAGCGTTAGCATATTTGGTAATATAGGCGATGATTTCTTTGGTGTTAGTACCGAAATCAACACCATACCAATCAAATAGCGAGCTTAAAACTAATTTGTCTTTTTCCATACTAAGAGCTCTTGAACTATTAATAAAATCTCTAGTAGACTTATCGGCAACAGCTTCATAGGTATCGGGGGTGATAGCTTTTAACAATAAATCAGGACAACCAATACTTGCACAGTTTACTAAAA
>CAMQVI010000080.1 GCA_947038195.1 uncultured Brevinema sp. | reverse complement strand
GAGCCAAACGCTGTGTCATTTTCTTTATCAAGAACTAGAATATTGAGATTGTACCTAGAAAGCTCTCTGGCTAAACTAGAACCACTAATCCCCGCTCCTATTATTACTACATCTTTCATGAAAAAGTTCTCCTGTTATTTATCTTATTTCTATAAATACAATATACTTATTATAACATTTTTTTACAATAAGTCAATAAACAATGACTAATCACATTAACTGCGTATAAAGAATTATTTTATATGTAGTTAACATGAATTATTGAAAAATAATAAAAAAACTTGCATTTTTAGGGAATAATAATCATAATACTCTTAAAAAGTGTCATAAAAATTTCAAAAAGTCATTATTAATGATCGTTTATATAAAATGTGTCAATGATTTTGATAGTATAGGTCAGATTGCTATCAAAATTATTGATACAACAGATGATAAATACAAAACCGATTAATACCATGCTTGGAGTGTGATATTAAATAAGAATTAAAAAATAGAGAAGGCAGAAAAATGAAAGCTATTAAAAGCCCTAAATTATTTAATGGTACTTACATGGAATACAATAAATTACTTGTATGGGATGATGATAAAATTGTTGCTATTGGAGATGAAAGTTTAATAGCCCATTATAATATCACAGAGGTTTATACCACAGATTTTACAGTAATACCTGGATTTGTAGATATTCAAGTTAATGGAGCTGGTGGTGCTAATTTTCATAAAGAAGGCATCTCCAATGATACCTTAAATATTATGGCACATTCTTTACACGGTCTAGGCTGTACTTCCTTCTGCCCTACCCTTATTTCTAGTAACGATGACGATATCATAAATGCTCTGGACTTAATAAACAATCTTAGGGATAATAGTCTAGGTATTTTGGGCTTACATATTGAAGGACCCATGTTTGCAAAAGAATTCAAAGGAGCTCATAGCGAGGAAATCATACGTCTTATTAGTGAAGACTTGCTCCAGAAAATAATAGATTCCAAGGTATCTATAGTTACTTTAGCCCCTGAAACAGTGCCAGATGACTACATACTAAGACTACAAGATGCTGGAATTAAAGTAGCCATTGGACATACTAACGCTACTTTAGAAGAAATTAGACATGCCGAATCTTTAGGAGTCCACCTTGGAACGCACTTATACAATGCAATGAGCCGTTTTCAATCTCGGGAGCCTAATACCGTAGGAGCTATCTTAACAAGTAAATTTATCTATTCTTCTATCATCCCCGATGGTAATCACTCTGATTTTAACGCTATTAAACTAGCCCACAAAGCTTTAGGAAATAGATTGTTTGTAGTGACAGACAGTATTTTGGCTTTAGGAACAGAATTAAAAGAATTTATTCATAGTAATCAAAAAGTTTTTGTAGATGAGCAAAAAAGATGTGTTAATGAAAGTGGCGCTTTAGTGGGCTCTATGATAAGCCCTATTGAATGTATTACCAATCTCACAGAATATTGTGAATACACCCTCTCTGAAGCCTTAGAAGCCTATACTTTTATCCCAGCTAAAGTTCTAGGGGTCGATCATCAAGTGGGACGTTTAGCTAATGGAACTATGGCTAATTTTTCCCTATTAGATACTAAGGATATGAGCCTACAACAAGTCTATTTTCAAGGAAAAGAGTTAGTTCGCTAAAATATCGTTTTCCTTACGAAGCTATGTAGCCCCATATCAAGGAGTTAATGATGAGTAATATATTAGATATAGAAAAGTGTATAAAATCCCTATCCGACAAAAGGCCCATCTTTCACTCGGAAGCAGACTTTCAAGTTGCATTAGCGTGGGAAATTCAAAAAGGATATCCTAAAGCCAACATACGTTTAGAATATCCTGTGGATAAGATGAATATCGATATAGTGGTGTTTTGTGGTGAAAAAATGATTCCTATTGAGTTAAAATGGCTAAGAACAGATTTTGAATGCTGTATCAAAGGAGCAGACGGAGAAAATGGAGAAAAATTTAAACTTGCCCTTTCTGGAGCGGACGCTGAAGTTAGATATGATTGTTTGAAAGATATAGAAAGAATTGAAAATATATCAGAAATTTGCGATGATTTTGTTGAGGGATATACTATTTGGTTAACAAATAGCGAAAAATATTGGGAGTCCCCAAAAAATATAGAAAAAACTTGTAAAAATTTTACAGTACATCATACTGCAAATATAAAATGTAATTCAACACTAGAATGGAGTGAACATACAGATATAAAAACAATCAAGAAGCATGAGAAAATATCATTGAAAAACAGTTATACTTTCTCATGGGAAGACTACTCCATAATAGCTGAATCAGATATCGAAAAAAAAGCATATCATAAACAAAATAAATTCAAATATTGTATCACACCAATAAAAAAGCCATCCTAATCTAGTAGAAAATCTTTTTCATTCCAATAATATCAACGAGATATCAATAAAAACGAAAAAAAGATTGACATATAATAAAAAGTATATTATTATAATATACTAATACTATATTAGTTTCTAATTCAAAAAGTTTTTTTTTATTTTTGTTTAGGAGCTTTATATGTTATTACTTATTATCGTATTCGATTTTTATCGTTCTCTCATTTTTATGAGTTATTTTTTTTCCTGTATTTTTTCACTAGGTCTGTTCTTGTTATTTTTATGTCTTATTTGTTTAAACTTTTCTTTGAATTTCAAAAATATATTAGGAGATTTCCATGTTTAAATCATTAAAAAATATGAATTGGTCCCTCTACACAGCGCTCTTATTAACAGGTCTTTGTCCCACCATTTACACTACAGTTCGTCTGTTTTTCTTAAACGAGTTACCCTCTGAACAGGGGCTTAATATCGCCTCTCAAATTCAGTGGCTTAGTCTTATTTATGAAGTATTACAAGAAGGAATGATTTTCCCTATGTTTTTCTTATTTGGACAAGTACTTAAGGACAATCTCGAATCTTTTGCTAGTCGTATTAAAACAGGGCTTATAATTACGTTTGGGGTATATCTTATACTTTCATTATTATTAATAATGAATGTTCGATCACTTGTCTATTACATGGGAAATAAAGAATTTATTAACGAAACTGTTTCCTATATGCAGCTGGAGTCTGTAGCATTTATCTTTATAACTTTAAACCAAGTAATAGCAATTGTTCTTAATTATTTGGAAAAAGAAAAATATATTTATATACTACTAATGGCTCAAATAACACTTATCATATTTTTTGACACCTTTCTTTTGTCGTCGTTACCATTCTCATTACAAATAGGAGTGCAAGGGATAGCTTGGAGTAATATCATTAGTGGTGGTGTTATTTTTATAATTGGATTGGCACTCATTAATAACTCTATACCATTATTGTCAGCCCCTTTAACCTTTGATTGGACTGAAAATTGGTTAAAAATTGGATTTATGTCTGGTCTTGAATCTTTAGTTCGAAATCTTGCATATGTATTTATGATTGTTTATATGATGAATCAGCTATCCCAACAAGGTCTCTATTGGCAAACAACAAGCTTTATTTGGATGTGGCTCCTATTACCGATTTTAAAACTTGGGGAATTGATTAAAAGAGATAGTGGAGAAAGCGCAGAGCTCTTTCAAAAGAACTATGTGATGTATTTATCACTCACAACAATTATCATCGTGCTGTGGGGTTTATTAAGCCCTCTCTATCAATTGTTTTTTTCCACCGTATTGAATATTTCTAATCCTTCAGAAATTTTTTCTTTATTACTTCTTCTTTTACCTGGGTATGTGGCATTTGCATATAGCCAAATTTGGACTAGCTATTTTTATGGGATAGGAAGAACGGATCTTATTTTGTACCTCTCTATAATAATAAATTCATTGTATTACGGATCTTTTTATCTTTGTTATCAACAAGGTATTTTCGTTCCAAGTTTAGTTTCTATTTCCATGATGTTTGGTGGTAGTATGGTTCTTTCTACAATTATTATATATACACAGTTTCATCGTATTCAGAAAAAGTCACTTGTAGACACCGGAGAAAATCATGTTTCGCCTTAAAGGTATAAGTTTTGAACAAATTAAGGAATACCTACCTAATCAAGATGATTGGGAGGGGGGTTTTAATAAAAAACAGTTCTTGAAAAATAGGTATATTTCTATTGGGGTACAAGATAAAGATGCCCTATACTCTTATGAACTTAGAGAATTAGATCAAATTCCATGGCTTCATTTTTTACGTTTGTTTCAAATAACAGAGTATCTATTAACAAATAAATCAATAGAAGCTTTATTTAGCTATGGTTCTCTAGGATCTGATAAATTTAATAAAAAATCAGATCTTGATATTTATTGTTTATCTTCATTGGATATAAAGGAAGTTTTTGAGCTTATTAATGCTTATTTTCCAATAAGTTATATTTTTGGGAGTAAAATTGTCATTCATTGTGATGATTTTCAAATAGAGTGCCAATGTATTCAGGATATACAAGAAGCAAAAAAATACCTTCCCGAAAGTCCCTATGTTCCAGCTGAAAAAAGGGTGTTTTGGGCAAAAGATCTCCCCTATACAATTACTATACTTGAGCGAATAGCCTCAGAAACCTTAGATATAGAACAGACAATACAAGGCTTGAAAACGGAATTATACTACTACATTCAAAGACTTTCTTATTATACCAAGGATCCCTACCGTCTACGGTTTCATGGAATGATAGTGGAGCATTGTGTGATTTGTCTAGTTGCCATTAAAAATAAAAATTATACACATAACTACCTTCCTCGGGATACAAGAGCATACTTATCAGAGGCAGAATGGAAAATATTAAATTTTGGAATTAATGATGATCCCTCACTCTATATTCAAAATGTAACTAACTTTGTTGATCAACTAATCCAAGAGATGGGAGGCTTACCCTTTTTTCCAAAGCTCTGACTCCCAAATATTAGACGGGTCTTTTACTCCCATAACAAACGGCAATGCGTGTGAAGGGTTTGTGAATTTTTTAATAGGCTTTTTATCAATATCTGATTCATCTAATTCATATTTTAAAAATTCAGATTCACTATATTTATCTAAAATATCTTTTAGATCTTTCTGAAATGTATTACCTTCAGGATCTATTTTTTTTAAAAAATATTGTAAGATGGCAAGATGCAGAAAAATAGACTTATCTTCATATAGATTGTCTTTGATTGTCTTTTTAAATTTAGGAGAAATAACCTTACTAGAACCAAAATCTTTGGCAGAGTAGTTTTTCGTTGGGTGAGCACATCTATTTCTAAGATGAATCATTAACAGAATTAGTAAGTCCAATTCTTTAGATTCCAATCCGTAGATTTTTGCGATATCTTCACGACATTTTTTGTTTTTTATCCCTTTATAAAGCGATAAAACCTGTTTAAAATCCATGTAAGTTGCTAATAGAGATAAAGGTGAAAAAACGAGATATCGTGCTAATTCATACTTTTTTAGAATCTCACACCATTTTTCATCTTTAGTAATCTTAGTAATCTTGTCAAGTTCTTGTTCGTTGGCTTGTTTAACTTTAGGGTTTTGTTCTAATTTTCTCTTTAAGTTTGTAGATAAGTTTGCAGATAAATTTATTGAATGAATAGGATATTTGTTATCTTTGTTATTAATTTCATTTTTATATAACTCTTTTACGTGGTGAGCTCCTGCTTGCCTATCATTTTTAATTTTATCAAATAAAGTAACTATGTCTGAATAAAAATAAAGCTCAGCACTAAAGAAACTCTCCGTTAAATGAGGCCAATATGTTTTTGAAGAATGCATAAATTTATTTACAACAAGCGCTTTAAAAGAATTTTCTAAAATACCAAGATGAAATGAGATACAATTAGATAATTCTTGATCGAATAAATAAGACTCTTTTATATCTTGGAGTGATATTCCTTCACAATATTTGTCACTAGAGTTAGCTTTATGATACTTTTGTTTAAATTTGTACGCATATAAACCAAATGTATAGTAATTATGGTGAGTAATGAAATTTATTATATCATTTTTTTTCCCACCAAGTCCATTAGAAATTGCTATTTCAGCTAGCTCCTGAGGAGTTTTGATTTCTAAGTTTGAGCTTTCCTTTTTTTTCTTTATCTTCTTTTTTGGAGGAGGCGTTTTTGTTTTTGAACTTTCCTCTGCTGGAAGAGTTTCTTTTCGCATAAGTGTGTCCTTAATTAAAATTTTAATATGTTAAATTCATTAAACATATTTTTATCTTCTATACGTACTACCTTATTATCTTGTATACCATATCGGATATTTTACCGTACACCCATGTAATAACATCAAAGTCACTGTAAGATATATTTAATTGTTGGGCTGTGTTTTTATATCCAAAATCGTGGGCTCAGTTATGCCCGTTATTTTTTATCTATTTTTTATAAATCTCCGCTTTGAATACGTTTTTTAAGGTCTATAATTTTATCATAAATTATCTTTATTGTTTGTTTGAATTCTTCATCGCTCTTACCACTAGGATCTTCTAATCCCCAGTCTTCACGATGTTTACAGGGGAGATTAGGACAGTCCACATTACAGCCCATTGTCACGACAATATCTAATTCAGGAATCTGATCCAACGTTTTAGAGCTTTGTTTTATTTCCATATCTATAGAAAAATGTCTTTTCATAAGACGTACCGCATCTTGATTGATTTGTGGCTTTGTTTCCGTTCCTGCTGAATAGCTTTCAAAAGTATCCGATGCCAACATTCTCCCTAAAGCTTCTGCAATCTGACTTCGGCAAGAATTATGAACACATATAAATCCCACACGATAAGGTCTAATTTCCATAAAATACTCCTTATGATGATTGTATTTGTTCTATCCAGTTATCAATATTGCTTTTAAATTCATTAAACATCGTTTTATCTTCTATACGTACTACCTTATTATCTTGTATACCATAAAGAGATTCATCTTCGGATAGTTTACCGTACACCGATGCAATGACATCAAAGTCACTGTAAGATATATTTAATTGTTGGGCTGTGTTTTTTATATCCAAAATCGTTGGCTCCGTTATGCCCGTTATTTTTTTGACTAACTTTCTTACAAATTTATCAGAGATAGGAAATTTCTCCCCCGTCAGAAAAAAACAATACTTACTAATTAGAGATAAAGCTCGTTTCTCTTTAA
>CAMQVI010000079.1 GCA_947038195.1 uncultured Brevinema sp. | reverse complement strand
AAAAAAACACCCCTATCGCAAGAGGTGTTATCTGTATCAAAAACAAAAAAAAACACCTCTTATTAATAGAGGTGTTTTAAATAATATTTAAGCTATTTATCCTAAAAGAGATTTAACCGTTTCTAAGACAATTTTATAATCTGGCTCTTCCCCAATTTCTTTAGAGTAGTCGACACATCTTATGATATTATCTTTATCAAGAACGAAAACAGCCCTTGAGAGTAATTTCAACTCATTAATAAGAAGAGCATATTTAGTAGCGAAATCTCTTGTTTTATAATCAGAAATAACCACTAAATCTTCTAAACCTTCTGCTCCACACCAACGTGATTGGGCAAAAGGAAGATCTAGAGAGACGGTTACAAGGGTAACCCCTGGCAATTGCAACATTTCTTTATTAAAACGTTTTGTTTGAAGTTGACAGACACCCGTATCTAGAGAAGGGATAGAAGAGATAATTTTTATCCCTGAAACACTATCTAAAGACCAAGGTTTAAGAGTTGGTAGGGTTCCTACGAAATTAGGAGCTTTGTCCCCGACTTTTAACTGCTCACCACTAACGGTAATAGCTTCTCCAGCAATTGTTAAATTTAACATATTTTCTCCTTTGAATATAATTTTTTTTATACTTCATGTATTATAAAGTATAGCACATGATAGGGTGATAGTCAAAATGTGTTTTTACAACACTGGAAAATAGGGAGTATAAAAGCCTATAGCTAGATGAGTTATCTTTCAAAAAATTTCCATCGAAAGCGATTTGTGATGTATAAGAACAAAAAAAAAGACACCTCTATCGCAAGGGGTGATACCTATACCAAGAAAAAAAGACACCTCTATCGCAAGGGGTGATACCTATACCAAGAAAAAAAGACACCCCTATTATAAGGAGTGTCTTAAATGATATTTAAGCTATTTATTCTAAAAGAAAATTTCAAGTATTAATTAGGCTCTATAGGAGCTTCTTGAGGGCTATCCTAAAAGAGAGGTGACGGTTTCTAGAACAATTTTATAATCGGGCTCTGTTTGGACTTCTTGAGGACAATCAATACAGCGTACAACATTATCCTTATCGAGAACAAGAACAGCTCTCGTGAGTAATTTCAACTGATCAATAAGAAGGGAATACTTAAGAGCGAAATCTCTTCCTTGATAATCAGAAATCACGATCAAATCTTGTAAGCCTTCTGCCCCACACCAACGTGATTGTGCGAAAGGAAGATCCAAAGATACAGTTATGAGGGTAACCCCTTCTAGTTTCATCATTTCTTTATTAAAACGTTTGGTTTGGATTTGGCAAATTCCTGTATCAAGAGAAGGAATAGCCGAGATAACTTTTATTCCTGAAACACTGTCTAAAGACCAAGACTTAAGAGTAGGCAGAGTTCCTACGAAATTGGGAGCTGTATCCCCTACTTGTAATTGTTTACCGCTAACGGTAATAGGCTGACCATCAATTGTTAAATTCAACATGGTTTTTCCTTTGAATATATATTTTGCAAAATTTGCAAGATTTTCATGATATGATACTATATAGTACATTATCGTGTAGTATTTGTCAAGACGACAATCTGACTGATAATAAGGAGCATTATAGTATTCTGGAGAATAGAGTAAGAGCAACAATCACACTAGTAATTGCCCACACCCCATACCATAAAATAGTATCAAAAATAAGAGTAATTTCCTATACCTAAACTATATACAGTCCCCAAAAAAACTCAATATAAAATTATAATTTATTTTTTTTCATTGTACTATTTAGTACCCTAAAAAGTGCAAAGTGTATAAGAGAAAAGAAAGCTTAAAAAGAGGGGCTATCACTAAAGTATACCGATTGTAAGCTTAACAAGATTTTATTGATAAGACAAAATTAAAAATAAACAAGCACAAAAAGAGATCTTCGGTACAAAAAATATTTCATTGTTTATAATACAATAATATTAAATAAATGGTATTGACAAGTTTGCTGTTTATTAGTATAATTCTAAAGACAACTCTTGACTTATAGAAAATGTGCTTAGTATGTTTTTTAATTCTCAGACATTTGATCAGTAATATTTGCTCACAGTAGATACAGTGGTCTTCGTCTGAGATTATAATTCAAAAGATTAAGAGTTGTCCCACAGTACTAATGTGAGCTTTTTATTTTATAAAAAACACCCTGTATATAGTTATGTATGAGATCTTATGGAATTTCATGGTCATGGAATTGGGGCTAACTATATACAGGGTTTTTTATCTTGATTTTATTTGAAAAGAGCATCTTCAGAAGATTTGCAGTGTTTATAATTTTTCTAACTTATACATATATTATAAAATAAATTAAAATTTAATCAAGCCCTTTTGTCTTATTTTCCCCGATAAATTTATCTCTTTATTTTTCCACTATTTACCCTTGTTTCTATCTAAAGTATCTTATCAATTTACTTATTTCTCTATTTGTATTATAATATAAGAGAATCTATTGAAGGAAAAATGATGAATTATACAGAATATTTAGAAGTAGCTTTGGAGATTGCTAAAAAAAATGCTCCTCTCTTTAAAAAAGGCTTTTTTGAAAAAAACAGTACAGAATGGAAAAGCGAGAGTGACCCTGTGACGGTGTTTGATAAAAAAATCGAAGAAGAAACTAGAAACTTCATACTAGCTAAATACCCCGATCATCTTGTTTTAGGAGAAGAAGACGGCTTAGGCGAGAACACAGGCTCTGATTTCGAATGGATTATTGACCCTATAGACGGAACGGTTAATTATATAAGAGGAGTGGCTTTTATGGCTTATAGTTTAGCCCTTAGTTATAAGGGAGAAATTGTTGTAGCTGTTGTCGCTAACCCTGTCTTAGACGAATATTTTTGGGCAGCGAAAGGAGAGGGAGCTTATCTTAATGGAGAGAAAATAAGTGTTAGTTCCTGTGAGGATTTCAAAAAAAGTTATCTTGCCTTAGGTAGATACACAGAAGATTATGTGACAGAGTATCATACTATAATTAAAACCTTCCAGGCAGTGCGGAATCCAGGTTCAGCAGCCCTAGCTTTAGCTTATGTAGCTTGTGGAAGAATGGAGGGGGTTCTTTATTTCAATCTTTCCCCATGGGATATGGCTGGAGGAGTTCTTTTAATTCAAGAAGCTGGTGGTATTGTGACTAATATCAATAGTGATAAATTCTCATTAAAAAAAGCCTCTATTCTCGGGGGAAATCCCCATACCTACCATGCTACTAGTAGCATACTAAGCTCTCTACCAGAGCTTCCCTAAGGTAGATTGGAGGCTAAAATGCGTATTATATTATGGTTATTAATTCCTGTATTATTAATGGGCTCAGACCCTTACCAGTCTATATGGGATGATAGGGCAGATTATTTTTGGTGGGGTAAAGATGAATTCCTCGAAAAAGCTAAATCTAACACACCTATTCCCGAGTATATTTCTTATACTCAGTGGGATTCTGTGGTAGACAGCCCATTAATGCACTTTTTTGTAGAACAAGATTTCAGCGAAGGCTTAGATATTTTAATCGATAAAGATTTTGATATAGAAATCACAAATAGCAAAGGGCTTACCCCTCTCCATCATGCTGTTTCTATAGGAGCTATTATCTCTGCCAGCTTGTTAGTCAATAGGGGTGCTGATATTTATGCTTTAGATAGAGAGGGGAGAAGTATTGCCGATATAGCATGGGCTTTACCAGATAATTCCTTTTTCGATGCCGATCATGGCTCAGACCTTTACTATGCAGAGATGAAATCCTATATCTTAGGGGGATTATCCGATAAGAATATCCCTAACAATATCCCCGACGAATCCATTATCCAGCTCACCTACGATCCCGCATTTCCCCACTCCATAGAAAGCTACCAAGCTAAACTTCTTTACAACGGAATCACCCCGACGAGGATTTTCACCACTAACGATTTCAAAGACACTATGCCCTATAATATCGATGACCCTAAAGAGCTTTTTTTATCTAATATAGAGCCAGCCTCCCCCATAGAAGATTCTTTTCTTAAGCATCCTATAATGGAGTTTAGTGAAGAAGAAGTAAAAAAACATAATGATTTCCTGAAATTACTCATAGAAATGGGCGTAAGTCTCACCAATAGAAATGACAGAGGGGCTAATCTCCTCATGAATCTCGTTTATGAATCCCACCAAACCAACATGATACCTTATCTCTTAGAAAAAGGTATTGATGTCAATGCTCAAGACCTCAATGGAAATACGGCACTTCATTATGTTATCGGCGCTGTAACCCCTCTCACTACTTTTAATGTGATTGCCTACCAGCATGTCAAAGACCTTCTCGAAAATGGAGCAGACCCTAATATTTTAAATAATAATAATCAGACCCCTCTAGGGGTTTGCTACAATGACGTTTGTGCCCCTACAGGAGATATAATAGAGCTCCTTATAGAATATGGGGCTGACCCAGATTTGGGAGTAAGAGAAGAGTATCCTGAAGGAGAAATACAATGCGTAGGATAATAGTTAGTATAGCCCTCCTTTATTTGTCTTCTTGTGTACCAATCCCCTTCAATAATAACACCCCTTCTGAAAGGGAGACTATCACTTGGAATAGTAGTGATTTAGCGACACCACCTGACTATATGGTAATGACAGCCACCAATCAAGGCATTTACCAAATAAAAAATATCCAAATAGCCAACGATTATCAATCATTTGCGAACGAGATAAAATCAGAAGACCCAGATACCCATATCATAGAAGAGTTATTAAAAAAAGGTGTAGACCCTAGTATTGTTCACGAAAAAGTAGAAGATCTCGCTTATCCAGCTATTGTATATACCCATAGTGATAAAAAATTAAAAAAATTATTACAGGAATATGGAGCGACTACGAGAGGATTAAACCAAGAAATAAGAGAATATAATAATAGTAATTTCATAGAGGCTAGTAGAAGAGGCGATTTCAAAAAGCTCAAATATTTCCACAAACAAGGGGTCAATATTGATGCCACGGACGAAGAATACTCTTTAACTGCCCTACACCATGCTACAATGCATAATAATAAAAAAATAGTATCTTTCCTTCTGAAAAAAGGAGCTGATCCCGACTTAGCGATATCAGCCATCTATGATGAAAAGTACGAAATGATCTTAGATTTATTACTGGAAAAGGGGGCTGATATTGACGCTCTGGATTCTTGGGGGCGTACGAGACTGCTTATAGCTATTGAAGATGATAATGAAGAATTCACTAAAATCTTATTACAAAGAGGGGCAGACCCTAAAAAACTCCAAATAAAAGATTTTGGTTCTTATACCTTCTCTTATATTAAGAACCCTTATATACAAAAGCTCCTCGATACCCATATTAAATCCAGAGACGAGTATATATTCTTTTTATTAAGGGATGAACAATACGATAATCTCCAAGCTCAAATAGAAAGCATGGAAGATGTCAATATCACCAACTACCAAGGCTACACCCCCCTTCAATTACTAGCCACAGTCGACCTCTTCCCTTTTATCCCTATGATACTAAATAAGGGAGCTGATATAAATAAAAGTAATAACTTTGGCTGGACACCCCTACACCTCGCCGTCAATAAAGGCTATCTCAATACCGTTAACACTCTTATATCAGAAGGGGCAGATATAAGTATCCCTAATAGACATGGTTCTAGCCCTTTAGACACGGCTACTCATTATAATTATGGTGATATTATGAATGTATTAATGCCCACAAAAAAAACACCCTAATATATTAGGGTGTTTTTAAAGATTAAATAAGTTTTAAGACATCTCTAGGATCAAGACGTTTCGTATAATCAATCTCCGCAAAATGATGAGCAATAACTCCATTAGGACGAATAATATAAGTAACAGGAACAGGAAGCTCAAGATTTCCACTAGGAATATTTTGTGATGTTCTTATATCTAGTCCTAATTCTTTATGCATTTCTTCAAATTCTGGTTCTACTTTAAAAGCAATCCCTAGTTGTTTAGCATATCTACTGTAGCGATCACTCAATATATGAAAATTAATATTTAATTTCCCTACTAAGCCCATGGATTCATCTGGAACTTCAGGAGAAATAGCCACAAGACTAGCCCCTTTAGCGTGTAATTCAGGGAGTATGGCTTGGTAGCCTCTTAAAAGAATATTACAAAAAGGACACCAAGACCCTCTGTAAAATGTTACCACAAGAGGGCCTTCTTTAAGAAGTTTTTCAGAATAAACAAACTCCCCTAGGTGGTTAGGAATAATAAAATGAGGAAAAATATCCCCTGTCTTTTTCATTTGAGCAAAAAGGTTTAGAGAAGCAATACCGTTCAAAGCGTTTTTAGTGGTTGCTTGTACCTCAGGGGAGGTTGTTTCCCCAAAGACATTCGATAATTTTTGTAATTCTTCTGTAACATTCATAATACATCTCCATAATAAATATCATTATTATTCATTATAGCATGTCCTATCTCAAATACAAAATCTATTATTTAAATTATTAAAATATATAGCTAAGACCTTTCATTTCTAGGAGATAAAAAGAGTCTCATCATATCTAATTTAGGGTAAGAAACTCAAAAATATTATAGATAATCCTCTACCATTTTCCCAGTAAATATTTTGTCGTAAAAAAAATAAGATGAGCCTAGATATTTGCAAAAATCCCTAAAATCGTATAATATACTTATTAAGATGAGGAGGATATATGTTTCGTGCCATGATGTTGATCCTTTTAGGATTTGTAAATCCACTACATGGATCATCTACGTATATTAGACCTTATCAAGATATCTTAAACAGAGCCGAAGAAAAATATGGCTACAATAGGAAAAAAGATTATTTTTTAGTGGTAAACACCACAGAGCAAAAAATGTATTTAATCTACAAAAAACGTCTAAAAGAACAATATATCATATCCACTGCTAAAGCAGGGGAGGGAAGTGAGATGTCCTCTCTAAAAACTCCCCTAGGATTTCTAAAAATCGAAGATAAAATCGGAGAAGATGCCCCTTCGGGAACTATCTTTGTCGCCAAACAAAACACTAAAAAACTATCCCCCATTTATACAGATAAAACAGACGTGGAAAAAGACCCCGTCCTCACGAGGATTATGCACCTTAGTGGTTTAGAATCCCACAATAAGGGGGGCGATAACGATTCTTATAAAAGAGGTATCTTTATCCATGGCACTCATGAAGAAGGACTGCTAGGCGAGAAAGCATCTAATGGATGCATAAGAATGTACAATA
>CAMQVI010000078.1 GCA_947038195.1 uncultured Brevinema sp. | reverse complement strand
CGCACCTCTCCTGAATTTACTACATTTACTCACGGTTCGGCGACTACCACCCCCGCTGACCTACCCGCTAGTATTACAGATATTATAAAAACGCCTGCTGCCCTTAACTTCGCAGCTATAACTGCTGATAAAGTAATAATCAACGGCATCACGGATGCTCTAACCCACGATATCCCTGCCACTACCGATTATGGCGCGCCTTCTAAAAACTATAGCTATACCATAAAAAATGATAATTTAATTCTTACCATTACAGACAGCCCTACCCTTCCTCCTGATACTTTATTACAGTATAAATACACAGCCCTAGACTACGATGCTAAAGATGGCATCTATAAACAGTATATTCCTAAAGATATGTATGTTTATATTGCTTCTGATGAAAGATCTGATGCTGATAAATTCAAAGGCGACGTAAAAGGTAAATACGTCTACGAAACCAGAGATGTTGATGGTACCCCTCAACCAATGAACCCTCTTGGTGAATTTAATGCTGCAGGAGATGCTTTCATCCCTTATATAATTGATCCTGCTAGTGGGGCTATTAGCGGTGTTGCTCCATCATCTCTCATTGATGTAACATCTGCTACTAAAGCTATCTATGGTACTTATACCTTTGATATTGACGCTAAAACTATTGTAACTGGTGGGGATTCCACATCCATAAAAGTAAGTGCTAAAAAAGAACCTAAAATATTATGGAAAAATATTAGAGCTAAATATAAATATATCTCTGATGATTCTAAGGATTTTGGACGCTTTAATGGGGACGAATTGTACAGCTCTAAGGGTAATTTCATATTGAATGCCTCTAAGTTTTCAGACCGTCTACATTTTGTTTATGGAACAAGCACGACGATTACTCTTACTGATTTGAATGGACCATTACCTCTCGGTCAATTAGGAGTAGCTGGTTCATCTTCAGCCCTAAGCCTAAAAGATACCAAACCTTCCGATGCCACTCCTTTAGGTGATGGTTTCCTCCACAAAGGTACTACTGATATGGGAACACTAAGTGGTGGTGACAAGTATACAGTAGGTACCACAGAATACACATTAGCACACAGTTGGAACTCAGGTACCTCATCCTCTGTTTATGTCTATAAATCACTTACAAGTACTGGTATCAGAACTATTGTTAAAAATGGTGCTAGCTATAAAATTTACCAAGAATTTAACAATACAGCCAAGGATGCAACTTTTGCTACTCTCGATGAACGAATAAGACTATTAAAAATAAAACTCGCTGGCTTTGTATATGCAGAAGGCGGAGAATGGGTAAATTTCCCTACCTCTATCGTAGATAGGGCTTATACAGTTAAAGGTACCACTTATACTATCACAGCCATTAATGCATCTATTGATACTGTCACCACAGATAGCGGTACTGAACATAGATTATTAGAAGCCAGTGGTCAGTATGGTGTCTCTGCCGATGGTACTACTATTCCTTTCGGAACAGAAATAGCCGTCAAAAGAGACATGGGCAAGATAGATATATTTGCTGATAAAATCAATAAACTACTCTTAAAAAGAGCAGAACCAGACTTTGGTGTCACTACTCCTTTCACTATTGATGCTACTGGTGCGTATACTCACTCTACTCGACCCTTTAATTACAAAATAGGACTAATAATAAACGACACTACGGCACTAGTCACACTTATGGACGGCGGTCGTGAAAAAACAGAAGTCCACGGACTAAGAGGCGGAGTATATGGAGTTCTTCGTAAAGTTTCTAGTACTACTGTTGAGTATCCCATAGGAAATCCGTAACAGAAGAAATAGCTAGTTAAGATGACAACTATCATCATCTAGCTTATTAGGACACTCATTCAAGCCCAAAAGATAAAATCGTCGACCATAAAAAACCCCTCCTATATGGAGGGGTTTTTGTAAATAAGTAGCTTTATAAACACGCACTTGAGCTTTTATTTTAGAAAATCCTATAAAACCTCTACTCTAATTAAAATCCTCAATACCTTGACAAATTTAAAGATTATTATATAATAAAGAAACAGAAATAAATAGAAATGAGGAAATAATCATGAAAGAAGTATTAGTAATTGGAGGAGCTGGTTATATAGGCTCTCACACCGTTAAAGAACTATTAAAAAAAAATTATAAAGTCATTATCTTAGATAATCTTAGTAAAGGCTATAAAGCCTCTATCGATGCTATCGATCCTGAAATACCTTTTATAGAAGGGGATCTAGGAGATACTACTCTTCTTAAAGACATTTTTTCTAAGTATAATATCGATACTGTTATGCACTTTGCGGCATTAATAGAAGTTGGAGCTTCTGTATTCAATCCCCACATCTACTACGATAACAATGTATCTAAAGTCCTTAGACTTCTTGACACCATGAGAGAATGCAAGGTTAATAATTTCGTATTCAGCAGTACGGCGGCTACATTTGGTAACCCTCAAGCTGATAAAATCTCCGAAAGCCACTCCCAGCTCCCTATAAATCCTTATGGTAGCTCCAAACTAATAGTAGAATGGATTTTAAGAGATTATGCTCATGCTTTCCCCGAATTTAATTATTGTGTTCTTCGTTATTTCAATGCTTGTGGTGCTGATTTTGAAGGGAAAATCGGGCCCTCTTACGACCCCGCCGCCCTCCTTATTACCGTTACCCTTCAAGCGGCTGCTGGTAAAAGACCCTCTATAAAAATCTTCGGTACGGATTACAATACCCCAGACGGTACAGGTATTAGAGATTATATACATGTCGTCGACCTCGCTCAAGCCCATATTGCAGGTATGGAACGTATGCTTAAAGAAAAAATAAGTGATTCCTATAACCTCGGCACAGGACAAGGTAATTCCGTAAAAGAAGTCATCGCCATGTGTAGAAAAATCACAGGTATCGATTTCAAAGTAGAAGAAACAGACAGACGAGAAGGCGACCCAGCCTTACTTATCGCCGACCCCACGAAAGCCCACACCCTACTAAACTGGAAAACCCAATACAGCTTAGAAGACATGGTAAAAACATCTTGGAATTGGGAACAACATAAAACGTACTAAAATATTTCAACAAGCTAAAAGACTTGCTAAAAATATTCCAACTATCAGATTAAAAAAGCCTACCATTTATTTGGTAGGCTTTTATTATTTCAATCATTAGATAATGGTATTTTCACACATACCTGTTTTGAGGAACTCTTCAAGATTTTGATAAGAGATTTCTATCATATTAGTTAAAGCTTCATCCGTAAAAGAGCCCAAATGAGGAGTAATAATCACTCTAGGATAATAAGATACTAATTTATCTACAATAGGATCAGGAAGCTTTTGCCCTGTATTATCTTTGAAAAAATAAGCACTTTCTCCTGTCACTACATCTAAAGCCACTCCAGAAAGTTTGCCAGACTCAATAGCCTCCAAAACAGCCTCCGTGTCCACTAACTCACCCCTCGCCGTGTTGACGAGAATAGCCCCATCTTTCATAAGAGCAATAAATTTCTTATCAATCATTTTATCGTTAGAGCCTTTGATGTAAGGACTATGTATAAGAATAATATCGGCTTCTTTTTGAATTTGTTCCACGCTTACTAATTGCAAGGTGTTTTTAGCCTCATCAGAAGGATAAGGATCATAAGCCAACACATTCGATCCCATACCTAAGAAAGCTTTAGCTGTACATAGTCCTATACGCCCTACCCCTAGCACTCCTATCGTGGAAAGACGTACTTCTTTAGCGAAATAATCATCATAAGCGATATAGTCTTTATGAGAAGAAGTAGAAATCATCGCAAAAGTCTTTCTACTCAGCCCTAGAGCTAAAGAAACAGCTAATTCAGAGATTGCCGTAGGGGAATAAGAAGGCACTCTAGCGCATAATTTAAATCCCAATTCTTTCACAGCCTCTAAATCAATATGATCATAGCCTACGGAACGAGTAAGGATTTTGTCTATGCCCATTTCTTTCATCGCCATAAGATTTTTCCTATGGGCCTTACAATTACCCCTCAACATAACCACATCAGCCCCTTTACAGAGATTCACATTATCATCGGTGAGGAGCTCTTTAACCATAGTCAGCTCATAAGAAAAAGTATTTAAATCATTAAAAAAATCTTCTTCAACGGGTCTTACCCCATAAGATACTATTTTCATCATTTTCTCCTGTTATTGGAATAAGCCTAGGGCTTTTAAAATTTCTAACATAATCACCCACATAGGAATCCCAAAAATACTAAAAATTGTGGATAATAAAGAACAATTTGAAGACATTACCGCAGCTTTATCATACTTGATAGCATAAGTTGCTGCTACGGTAGCAGTAGGAGTAGCCATCATAATAACCACTACAGCGACAGCTGTAAAAGAAAAAGGAACGATATTTGAAAGGGTAAGCGCTGTTAATACGGCAAAATTCAAAAAAGGCACAACGATTACTTTGTTAAAAGAGTAGTACCATGCGTCTTTAGAAGAGGCTGCTTCCTTAAGAGAAATCGAAGAAAGGGTATTACCTATAGCTAACCAAGCTAAAGGAGAAGTAAGCCCAGAAAGTCTTTTCATCGCTGAAAAAAGCCAAGGCACTGTTTTATCGATACGGAGAAACGCTACTTGATCCCCAGTAGCTAGTGTTACTTGAGGGAGAGATGCTTGAAAAATCCAAACAAAAATCCCTAAAAAGGTAGCAATAATAATAGGATTAAAGAAAATGTCCTTGAGACTTTTAGTATTAAATTTTGTATCACTCATTTTAAGAAGCCCAAAAGAATAAAGGAAAACCCTATAAGCGATATTAAAGACATTGGCATAAATAACCCCCGTAGGACCGTAGATAGCACTAACTATTGGAATCCCAAAGAAAGTAGTAGATCCAAAAGTCGTACAAACAATAAGGGCAGTTTTAGCATCACCTTTATACTTTTTATAAAGCACTTCAGACACTAAAATCAAGGCAACATACATGACAAATCCCCATACAAGAAGATTAAGTCCCTGTCTCAAACTATCTTGATCAATATTAGTCATAAAGGCGGTAAACGCTAAGGCAGGCAAGGCTACACTTAATAGCACAGTGCTTAAAGCCTGTGAAACAGTTTTATTAAAAATCCCTAATTTCCCTAGGACAAAGCCTAATAGAATAATGAGGATAGACGAGGCAATAGCACTCTGAAAAGATTGGCTAGAAAAAATCTGATTAAGAATTCCAACAATATCAACCATAATATACTCCTATATATTTTATATAAGATATTATACTATGCCCCCCCTTATATTGTCAAGATGAATAAGATTTGGGCTTGAATTAATAACTATATTACTGTATACTATAATATATATTAATATAGGGGAACTATGCCTCCATTTTCTTTTTATTCTAAAAGCATTTCTTTGTTCTTAATTATTGTCTTTTTATCTTCCTGTACTGTTATCCCATCAGAAGTATCCACTGCGGGTAACTTTTCAAAAATATTTTACTATGGTCGTTCTACCCTATCTCCTTCCCAAAAAAAAGCTTATGATTATATATTTAAAAATGCGAGAGATTGGAGTACTGCTAGTGTAGGGGAAAGTAGTACTCTAAAACTAATTTCTTTTGAAAATACAGATATAAAGATTACAAAAGACGAATTAATGACTATTATCTTATACATACAAAATGACCATTCCGAGCTTTTCCCTATGCATATAGTTCCTAGAGACATAATACAAGGTACTTCAGTACATCTCCTATCTTTCAAATTCCGTTATCAAAGTTCCCCAAAATACCCTCTATACCTTGAAAATATGCAGGATATTAATAGAGAAGTAAATAAAATCCTTGCTAAAATCACTCCTTCTATGTCAGAGTACCAAATAGCCAAACTTCTCCACGATGAGCTTCTAAAAATAGTAAGCTATGGGGGAATATCAGGCATTGGCTACCCAGGGGATTTAAGAGGTGCTTTTATACTAAATAAAATCGTCTGTGAAGGTTATTCTTTTGCCTTAAACTACCTCTACCAAAAAGCAGGACTTGAATCCATCTACATCTTGGGAGATTTTATCCAAGAGGACGGTGAAGCCCTTTCACATGCTTGGAATAAAGTTAAGATTGATAATAAATGGTACAATGTAGACTCCACATGGGATGATGCTAAGATCCCAGGCTCTTCCAATGTGTATTATCACTATTTCTTATTAGGAGACCCTACTTTCGAAAAAGATCATAAACCCACAGTAGGATGGAGCTACAACGACCGTCTCCCAAAAGGTTCTTCTACCGATTACCCTATGGACAAGAGCTAATCCCCCTAAAAAATGAGGAGCATTTTATGAAATCTTTTAGAAAAGAATTATTCTTTAATATCCCAGAAAGAATGGATTTAATCGATATTACAAGTGACGTAAACACAGCCCTCAAAGAAAGTGGTATTAAAGAAGGTTTATGCCTTGTGAATGCTATGCATATTACGGCTAGTGTTTTTATTAACGACAACGAAAGCGGTTTACACCATGACTATAAAAAATGGTTAGAAAATCTAGCCCCTTTCAATCCCTCCCCTACCCACTACCAGCACAACAGAACAGGCGAAGACAACGCCGATGCCCACCTAAAAAGACAAATTATGGGCAGAGAAGTAGTCGTAGCTATCACAGAAGGGAAACTAGATTTCGGGACTTGGGAAAGGATTTTTTATGGAGAGTTTGACGGTAAAAGACGAAAAAGAGTCCTTATCAAGATTATTGGCGAATAATATAAAAAGCCCCCTTTCTACTAGGGGGCTTTTCTTTTTACAAATCATTTTTATTATTTACTTTCACTCCCTATTTTAGGAAGAATCTTTTGTAGAGATATCATCTTTAGCACCTTCACCACTTTTTTTAGTGAATTTTTGCACCCTCAGACCTAGCTTGGTTTTATAAAGACAGCTTTTTTAGCGTCCTCAGAACTAGCTCTATACCCTCTTTTTTTAGCAAAAGCATTACCTCTACGAAAATCAAGATTGTCACGTCTATAAGCATTTTTTAGCCAATACTCTTTCTCTCTATTACTAGGATCACTAGATATAGAAGGCACACGGTATAGATACGTGAAGAAAAGTACTCTTTCACTATAAAAGTCATCAGTCCATCCATGACTTACCCCTATATAAAGAGGGCCGACTTCTTCCCAATCAATCCTATAGTAAAAACGATAGTATGCTTGTTCGTCATTTATAGCCTCAACAAACTCCATTCTAAGATCCTGAGCAGAGAGAACAGGGCGACCCGAGTTATCACGGGGGGCAAAAATCACATCGAAGTCCCCATTTCTATTGAAATTTATAGAACGGAATGTATCAAAATAGACCCAGTCCCCTCTATAAATACTATCAATAAAACTGTCTTCGAAACGATCTTCTTCCCTAT
>CAMQVI010000077.1 GCA_947038195.1 uncultured Brevinema sp. | reverse complement strand
TCATAGTTTAAAGCTCTAATACGGATGTGAGATATTTCTTCGTCAATAGAACCTTGTATAGATTGGTTCATAAAACCTTCGACAAAAGTCCCGTAAAAGATAAAAATCATAATTCCTAAAGAGAGAATAGAAAGAGTCATAATAGCTCTGCCCTTAGCTCTTAGGACGTTTTTTAAAGACATCATTAAAAAATTCATTTAATCCTCCTTAATGATTTTTCCATCTTGCATGGTAAAAATTTTGTGAGCAATACTCATGACACGAGAATCATGAGTAGAGAATAAAATAGTAATGTTCGCTTTTTGGTTGATTTCTGCCATAAGCTCTAATATCTGATGTCCTGTGACAGAGTCTAAATTAGCAGTGGGTTCATCAGCAAGGAGAAGCTTAGGAGTTTTGACCAAAGCACGAGCAATAGATACACGTTGTTGTTGTCCTCCAGATAATTGATTGGGGAAACTGTGTTCTTTTCCTTCTAAACCTACGGTTTGGAGGATGGTCATGACTTTTTCTTTTTTTTCTGCATCAGGAGCATCAAATAAGGATAAAGCAACATTTTCAAAAGCGGTAAGCACGGGGATTAGATTGTAACTTTGGAAGATGAATCCTAGATGTTCTCTACGAAATAAGGCTAATTCATCGGGAGTTTTGTTCATGATGGATTTACCGTCTATCGTGACTTCTCCTTCTGTAGCAGTGTCTAAAGCTCCAATGATGTTGAGTAGGGTGGTTTTTCCTGATCCCGAGGCTCCTACTAAAGCTCCGATTTTACCTTGTTCTAAAACTATATTTATATCTGTTAAAGCTTCAAAAGGCATGGAATTGTTGTCATAAATTTTTTTGATTGCATGGGTTTCTAAAAACATAAGTCCCTCTTTATTATAATTTTGTTTGATTTGAAATCGTAGTTGTCTATAAAAGTGTTTGTAAGCTCTTACAAATTGTATAGTCAGAAAAGGGATAATTCCCTAGGGGGAATCACCCTCTAAAAATCTGCTGTTAAGGTAACCACAAAGGTGAAATTAGGGATTCCTTGTTGGGTGGGGGAAAACTCTGTATTTTTCTTGCCCCATGTAAATCCTGTAACGACCTCTAAGGAAAGATTGTCTAATAAATTAAAAGTTCCTTTAGGGAGTATCATACCACTAGCGTCAAACATATTGATTATTATGTCTAAGCCTAGGGAAGAAAATTGGTCAATAGTAAGCATTAAGGTGGTGTAAGAATAGCCTCCTCCTCTAAAATAGTAATCTCCCAGAGGCATTGTCATTAATTGAGATTCTGTGGTAGCTCCTAGGGAATTGTAATAGAATATTTGTTGTACGAGTAAGGTGGTTACACCTATAGGAAAACTGTAATCAATTCCTAAAGAAAATTCATGGGAATCACTAAAGCCTTCTCCTGTGGTAACATCGTTAAGGTGTGCTGCATAAGAACCAAATAAAGCAATGACAATATCTGCTTTGAAGAAAGCTCCTAAGGTGTTGGCGTTGTAGCCTTTGTACTGATAAGAAAAGCCCATTTCAAAGCCATTAGTCCCTACAACAATTTCTGTTCCAGCAATGGGGGTGTCCCAAGCGTCTGTGCCTCCGATTAAAAATTCGGCTTTCCCAAAAGCGCCTATGGGAACATTTAAGGAGATAAGATTAATCCCTGTTTTCGTCGCCGTGGGGTCTGTGGGGTCAAAGTTTTTATACCATTCTAAGGAGTTAAATAAATAGGGCTGTCCGAAGTTTAGGTAAGAACGTCCTATAGTCCAAGTTCCCATAATACTGTCCATTTTTAGAAACATTCTATCAATTTCTAGTCCTATTCCCATCTCGCTATTTCCAGAGATGTCTTTCGTGTAGATATAGTTGTTGGGGTTTGAGCTAATCATGTCGCCTACACCATAGTATAAACCAACAGTCATCTCTGAATAAAAACGCCAATTTTTACCTTTATAGCCGACGTTTAAGTTAAGCTCAGAACAGTTCATAAAGGTAGTAGGGTCACTTCCAGCTGTTAGGGTGGAGCTATTATCATAAGAACCCCCTATATCAAACTGTGCCCACATAGGAGAGCCTAATAATGATAAAAAGAAGAGTAGCCCCAAAAAGATGGTATTTTTTTTCATTTTATTGCTCCAAGTATGCTCTGGTGAATATTCTGTCATTCAAAGGAACATCTATTTTTAGCTCTGTATAGTTGATGGTGGTCTGAGAGTTTTTCTTTCTGAGGTCTTTAGCGATCATTTTTTGGGGCATTTGGAGACGTCCAAGATTAATGTAATCTTCCATCATAAATTCTTTAACAGCTCTGGGTTCTTTTCTACCTTTAGCATACATTACGACTTTAGAAATGAGAAAAGACTTTTTTTCTACATAAAGGTCTTGTTTGACGTAGCTGGCTATGTTGTCGTCTTTAGCTATAATGGATAAAAGATAATGGTCTGCGCCATTGTAATTAGTAGAAATGAGAGAATCGGCATTGTATTTGGAGCTGTAAGATCCTTGATCGAGCATATCATTATAAGAAATATCACTTCCCATCATGCTATCTCTTAAAAGATGTCCTGATATCTTGAGAACGTCTTGAGCGTCGGGGATATAAATCCACATATCTTTTTGAAGTTTTAGATACCTTGTGCCTTTGTCTTGAGGATTGGTGTATTCCATGAATGATTTGTCTTCGGGGTCGTTAATGAATCCAAAAAAATCTTTAGAGAGATTACGAGAACCTGATTGTATCTCCATAGTGGCTTTAAATTCCATAGAATTAAAATCTGCTTGGGTAGCATCCACCTTTTTTAAGATACCGTTCGCATCTTGAGAAAAAGTCGGTGCAACAAATAATAGTAATAGTAGTAATTGTTTCATATATATACTCCTTTAGAAAACAACGAGTGTTAACGATATTGGTTTCTTGTCTAGCGTAAAAAGTGTAAACTTTTAAGCTGGATTCCTTATTTTATTTTTAGAGCCATACAAACTCTTAGCCCTATGCTTTGCTAGGTGCAAGCTATATGAGGTATGGGTCTTATTTTATTTTAGTGGTATTTATATTTTCGGGTGTATTTTACTTTTTAAAACTAATAGCATTCATGAAAATATCCAAAATTAAATCATTTAAATTTTCTAAATCTTTAGAAGTCATATCTGCAAATACTATTCCTTGAGTTTTGAAATCTACTTCCATCGCTTTACCGATATTTATCAATAAAAGCATCACAGTATCTAAACTAAGGTCTGGGCGGATTTCTTGGGATAAGATAGCTCTTTCGTAGATGTCACTAAAAAGATTCGTGAAATGTTGTACACTTTCATCGATATTGGCACTTGAATAAATCTTTTCGATTAGACTCTTATCAGAAATCTCATAGACTCTATCCCAAAGGGCAAACATTGCTGGATAGTGCATTTTTAGTTTTAGGGTGATTATAGAATTTTTTCCCAAATACTCTCTAAAAGTAATATTTTTTAAGTCTTGCTCCGTAAGGCTGTGGTGCTCTTTTTTGAAATATTCTAGCTTTATTTTTACAAACTCATTAATAATATATAGAAGGACATCTTCGAGATTTATAAAATATTGATAAAAACTACCTGTAGCAATTTCAGCATTTTTAACAATACGGCTCACGCTAGCCTTATCATAGCCATAGGTGTTAAATTCTTCTAGGGCGATATCGATAATGTGGGTCTGTTTTTCTGGGGGGAGGTTAAAAAAGGTGGCTTTAGGCATTATTATTTTCTCCAATATGAATGTGAATTCATATTCATTGTGATTTAAGTATAAGGCTGTTTTTTTTAATTGTCAAGGGGAAAATGTTTATTTTTTTAGGGCTCCTGATATAATAAAGACTTGATAAATGTGCCTTTATCAAGTATAATGCTATAGAAACACTTGTATTTTTTAGGAGGTGTATTATGGTAAAAAAAGAAAAATTGTTATATATATTTATATCCTTTGATTTAGTAAACTCTACAGCGTTGAAATACAAAAATCCAAAGGGATGGCCTAAAATATTCCATGATTTCTATCTAATATCAGCTGAGTATTTTTCTAGCTGTTTTGTTCATTCAGAAGTAAAGGTATGGAAGCGATTGGGTGATGAAATTTTATTCTATGTAGCGATAAAAGATAAGACAGAATTGTATAAACTACTTGAATATGTGGATAACACCTTATCTACTATACAAGAATCTTTATCTGAAGATAAATCTATTTATGCTAAATCATCTGTATGGGCTGCTGATATTATGGAATATGACGAAAATATACAAGAGTACAATAGTGTATCTTTACCCACAGGGTGCTCTAGAGAAACTTTAGATTTTATAGGCAGTGATATTGATACTGGTTTTAGAATTTCTAAATATGTGACCAAAAATAGAATAATTATATGCGCCAAACTAGCGTACACTCTCTATAAAATGCAATGTCCTAAGGATTGTATAAATATATCCAAATATTTAAGAATAGTGAGCTATGAAAGGCTTAAAGGTGTTTGGAATAATAGAGCTTATCCTATTATTTGGTATTCTAAGGATTGGGAAAATATTGAATTTGATTATGATGAGCATTTAGATTCTACGATAATACTTAATATTAAACAGAACCATATAAACGGTATAGAGGGACTAGATAAAATGATAGCAGACCTTGGTGAAAAAAAAGAATATGATGAGTTATTAAGTATATGTACTACGATGGATAAAATAGCTCTAGAACGATCTGTTTAAACAATTTGTTTCATAGAGTTTACAAAATATAATATAGAGTTAAAAATGATAAGCCCACCTAGTTTTTAGGTGGGCTTACTGTTTGAAATGGTCGACATTCTCTCGACTCACATTTTTTGTTTATCTTGTTTAATTGAGTATATTAAGAAGTGGGGTATTTCTAGAATCTTATGGGAGAGGGTGGAGAGCTGTTTTTTTTAATTGTCAAGGGGGTATTGAAATATTTTAGACTCTTTTGTTAGAATAGAATTATAGGGGGGATTTAAAAAAGCTCCCATGTCCTTTACTTAAAAAGGAACACGAGAGCTTCATGCCGATTCCATAAGACCGTACTTTAAGATCGAACATTTTATATTATATTAGAAAACAAAGGCTTTATGCTTACATTGTATTCTTATTTAATATACTAATAGTTGGGGTTTTTGCAAAATTATGATATTATTTTTTGAGTAAAAGTTAGTGATATTTTTCTATCTCTCTAGATAAATATAGAAAGACTATGGATTTTTAAAATCGAAAAACACTTGATTTATTGTGGATATATTCTATAATAAAATATGAACTAAATTAAAGGAGTTTTCTTATGAAAAAGATTATTAATAATGTAGAGTATATCGTAGACGAAATGCTAAATGGTATCGTTGTTTCCCATAGCGATCTTGTACAAAGAGTAGCAGATTCCACAGTACTTGCTAGAAAAAATATTAACAAAAACAAAGTGGTTCTTATTAGTGGAGGCGGTAGTGGACATGAGCCTTCTCATGGTGGATTTGTTGGAGAAGGAATGCTCGACGCAGCCGTGGCTGGAGAAGTCTTTTCCTCACCTGGAGCAGATCAAGTGGCTAAGGCTATTGAGGCTATAGGTTCTGATAAAGGGGTACTCCTCGTTATTAAAAACTATACAGGAGACGTGCTTAATTTTGAAATGGCAGGAGAAATGTCCGATTATCCTTGTGAATCTATTATCGTTAATGATGATATTGCTCTAGAAAACAGCACCTATACCGTAGGACAAAGAGGGGTAGCTGGGACTATTTATATTCATAAAATCGCTGGAGCTAAAGCAGAAAGTGGTGCTTCTCTTAGTGATGTGAGAGCCGTCGCTCATAAAGTTAATGATAATCTTTGTAGTTTAGGGATGAGCTTAGGGCCTTGTATTGTTCCTGCGTCTGGTACTGCTAGTTTTGAACTAAAAGATAATGAAATTGAAATGGGTCTCGGTATACACGGAGAACCCGGTATTCATAGAGAAGAATTAAAAACAGCTGATGAGCATACTATCTATATAATGGATAAATTACTTGCCCATGCTAAACCTCAAGCCAAAGATAAAGTCGCTCTTCTTATAAATGGTTTAGGCGCTACTCCTCTTATGGAGCTTTATATTATCGCTCGTAAAGCTCATGAAATTCTTGGAAATAAAAATGTGGTCGTGGTAGATACCATGGTGGGTAACTATATGACTTCTATGGAAATGCCAGGATTTTCTATCTCTCTCTTGAAATTAGATAATGAAACAGAACCACTACTTATGGCAAAAGCTAATACTATTGCTTGGAAAAGATAAAGGAGATTACTTATGGATACATTTTTTCGCTTATTAGAAGTTTGTTCCCAAAATATTAACGATAAGGCAGATGTTCTCAACGATCTCGATCAACAAATTGGAGATGGGGATCACGGTACTAATATGGCGAGAGGGTTTAATGCTCTTATCGCTAAAAAAGATTCCTTTAAGGATAAAACCCTTGCTCAAATCCTAAAAGAATCGGCAATGGTGCTTATATCTCAAGTAGCAGGGAGTGCTGGCCCATTATATGGAACAGCAGTACTCAAAGCTGGAGATAGCCTTAAAGATATAGCAAATCCTCAAGAATCCGACTACATTGTTGCTTATAGAGCAGCGGTAGAAGGTGTGCAATTTAGAGGAAAAAGTGATAAAGGCGAAAAAACAATGCTGGACGTTCTTATTCCTGTTTTAGAACTAATGGAAAAAGAAAATAAAGCTGGAAAATCTCTAAAAGAGATGAGTGGAGAAATTCTCAAAGTAGCTCAAGAAAGAGTAGAATATACGAAAACGATAATTGCCTCTAAAGGACGAGCTGCCTATTTAGGGGAAAGATCCCTAGGGGTAGCTGATCCCGGTGCTTATTCTTCTATGATTCTTTTCGAATCTCTCGTTCAAGTATTAGAAGAAGGTAATTAATGATTCATATTGTAATTGTATCTCATAGTAAAGAGCTCGCCAATGCGGTGGTGCATTTTGTGGAAGAGATGAAAGGCGAGGACGATTTTAAAATCATTCCTATTTCTGGAATAGATGGAGATGAAAAAGCTTTGGGCTCTGATCCTATAAAAATCCTTAATGTCGTACAAGAATTAGTCCTTAAAGACGAAGTTTTATTGTTAGGGGATATAGGGTCTTCTATTATGAATATGGAAATGGCTTTGGAGATGTTGAGCGAGGAAGATCAGTTGAAGGCTGTTATTGCCGATGCTCCCCTCGTAGAAGGCGCTCTCAGTGCAGTATCTTATAATCATAAAAATCTTAGCTTAAAAGAGCTTAAAGATGAAGTGGAGTCTGTAGTACATATTAAAAAACTGCATTAAAAAATTTGACAATTAAAGAGGTAGGCATTATGCTTACCTCTTTTTTTTTTTGGGGGGGGGGGGTTTAAAAAGG
>CAMQVI010000076.1 GCA_947038195.1 uncultured Brevinema sp. | reverse complement strand
CCACTAGGATCTTTTTTATTACCATGTCCATAAATAGCTAAAAAACGACCATCAACATTAACAAACAATCTGCCACCAGCAGGGAAACCAAGCTTTTTATATTTTCGTTTCCAAGATCGACCTAGATCTTCACTAGTCCAGAGATCATTAAAAAAACCACTAAAAAAGGTGCTTTTTTTTGTAACATTTATTCCTCCAAGAACATAGATTGTTCCATCGTGATATAGTACTCCAGCTCCTGTTCTAGGAGAAAATGATTTTTTCCCAGAAACTTTTTGCCAAGAAATCCCGTCATCCACACTTTCCCACACTTCATCACTATATGTTGTTGTGTATCCTCCTATTAAGTATAGATTATTATCTATACTGAGGAGCTTAGCACCTGCAATCTCCTCAAAAGGAGGATTTGAATTTATTTGTGTCCAAGTTTTTCCTTTATCACTACTTTTCCAAACATCATTAAATCTTTTATATTCATCTGCAGTATTATGTCCTTCCCCACCAATAATATAAATAGCACCCTTATGGATAACGCTAGCCATGCCAGATCTTTTTCCAAAAGGTACTTGAGCTACCCCTGTCCAAGTTTTACCTTCGTCTGTACTATTCCAAACAGCATCACTAGTTTCCCCAAACCAAGAATATCCACCTATCAAAACGAGGGTATTATCTATATTGAGCATAGCAGAACTTCTACTCATAGGCATATCCCCATCAGTAGATTGTTTTGTCATTTCTTGCGTAAAACTCAAAATTGGCATGAGCATGAGCATGAGCATCATTTTTTTCATCACTTCCTCCTTTAGAAAATAGGAACGTTGGCTAAGACATATGGATTCTTATACAGAATTTTCATAGAATAATTCTGCATTCCTAAATTATTATCTTTATTTATTATAAATCATATCATCTATACCTTAAAAAGTCAATGAACAATTTATCTGAGAAAGGTTCCCAATCCCGCTAAAAGTAAGTCCACCTCATAACAAGGTGGACTTACTTTTTAATTCTTCTCTCTATTCTAATAGGGGTTTTATCAATACTCTAACAGAGCTTCGCTCACTATCTTTATAAGTTAGGTTCTCTCTATCCTCTCAGATATATCAACTCACCTTTCTAAGCTCCCAGACAATAGACCCCCGCCCGCCTAATCTTTATATTTATGAGAACGGATTTGTCTGAGTTTTCTCTTATCATCGTACATATTATTCCAATCTTTCCGATTTTCTTTACGTTGATCTCTTTCTACTCTTTTAGCGAGTTTTTCGCTTTCAGTCCCTGTGTCTTCAGGAGCTACCAGCTCATACATCTCACGAGATTGTTCTCTAGAGACATTTTTTTCCGTTAATTTCAAAATCGTATAAACATAAGAGCCTAATTCTCTCGAAATAGAAACCTTATCGCCTATTTTTAGCGTTTTCGCTGCCTTAGCGATTTCCCCGTTTACACGGATTTTATTATTATCGATAGCATCGACAGCTTTACTACGTTGCTTAAAGACAAGGGCTATTTTGAGCCATTTATCGAGACGCATTATTGACCTCTACTTTCCATTTTTTCAGGAGCGCTTACCCCTAAGAGTCCCAAACCTGTAGCTAAAACGTTTTTAGTGGCTTTACACAGGGCTAGTCTTGTGGATTCCTTGGGGTCGTCGATGATACGACAGTTACGATAAAAACGATGATAAGCCCCTGCTAAATCCTCTAAATAGGTAGGGAGTTTATGGAGATCATAAGTTTTAGATAATTCCAAAATAAGATCTTCAAATTTTATCACTTCTAAGAGAAGATTTTGTTCGTTTACATCAGAAAATTCTGTGAATTTTTGTTCTTTAGTGGTTGTTCTTAAAATAGACGCAATTCTCGCATGAGCGTATTGTACATAGAAAACAGGATTATCATCACTGGAAGTCTTTGCCGTTTCCAAATCAAAATCCACGGTAGAATTCATAGGACGTCTTAATAATAGATAACGAGTAGCATCGACACCGATTTCTTCTATCACTTCATCGAGAGAAATAATATCCCCTGTTCTTTTACTCATACGCACAGGCTCTCCATTACGGAAGAGATTAACCATTTGCCCTAAGAGCACGGTTAATTCGCCCCCTAGGACTTTTACAGCGGCACTAATTCTTTCTACATAGCCATGATGATCAAAGCCAAGAATATTAATAAGGATGGGGAATCCTCTATTGATTTTATTACGGTGATAGGCAATATCAGAAGCAAAATACGTAAAAGCCCCATCACTTTTCACAATTACTCTATCTTTATCATCTTTACTATGTTCTGTTGACTTAAACCACAAAGCGCCTTCTTCTGTATAAGAAGCATTTTTATCTTCTAATTCTTTCAAAGTTTCTGTCATTGTTCCGTCTTTATGGAGACTTTTTTCAGAAAACCACAAATCAAATTCCGTATTAAAATCCACTAAGACCTTACGTTGGAATTCTTGCATAATGATTTCTGGAGCGGTATTGGTATCTACGACTTCTTTCGCCAAATCTTTAATATAAGCACCTTGATAACCATCTTCGGGGACAGGCTTGCCTTCTTGTACTGCTTTAATACTGGCGTTGAGATGGGCTATTTGTACGCCAGCATCATTCACATAAAATTCACGAAAAACATCAGCACCAGAAAATTTCAACAAACGAGCCAAACTATCCCCAACGGCTGCCCAACGTCCATGTCCAATATGGAGAGGGCCTGTGGGATTAGCGCTAATATACTCTAAAAGAATATGTTGATCCTGAAGGCTATCATTAGTCCCAAAAACCTTTTCAGCTAAAACGATATCCAATTTTTCTTGGAGGTAAGAGGGGCTTAAAAAGAAATTCAAAAACCCAGCCCCAGCGATTTCTACTTTAGAAAAGCTAGAGTCACCCTTAATAAGGGCAAGTAATTCTTCAGCAATAGCACGAGGATTCTTTTTAAGAGCACGAGCCAAGCTCAAAGCCACAGGAGAAGAATAATCGCCGTGTTCAGGATTTTCTGGATATTCTACAATTATAGGCACATCTTTTATATCTAAAGATTCTAAAGCGTGAGCAATAATATTTTTAATGTGATTTTTAGGGGAGATATTAGCCATTTCGCATTCCTTTTTTGAAGAAAGCTAAAGCACTTTCAAAAGGCACAGACAAACCAATAATTACAGTCAATAAACCCAAGTTTAAAGTAAGGATAGCAAAAAAAGCAGTGGGTGTTTCGTAGTTTCTTGTAATAGGGGCTACTAAGGCATATCCTAGGAGAGTAATAAGTATACCGCTACACATTACCAGCCAATTGCTCTTCTTCATTTCTCTTTTTGGTACCACGTTTTGCTCCTTTTGATTTAGGTTCTATCATATTATATTTTATCATTATATGCTCTAGTCGTTGTAAAGACTCGGTTAAAGCTTCTTCTAAAGCAGCCCCCGAAAGAGAAGAAGTCGTTTTTTTAGGCACAACTTTTTTATTGGTAGAGCTTTCTATTTTTTCAGTATTCTCTGTAGACTCTTCAGATCCTTTAACCAGCTCTCTTCCGTGCAAGATATTTTTGAGAATTTCTTGAGCCTCTTCATATTGTCTAAAATACTTTTCTCTTTGTTTAAAACGAGAAGTATGGACTAATTGTCCCTTTTTACGAATGAGGAGTTCATCCCTATCTTCATAATGGAGCATCTCATGATAAATAATAAACTCCAAGACAAAATCCTCCACCTCTTCTTGTAATAAGACAGGGTGAATTTTTATTTCGTTTTTTTGAGCATGATAAGTCCCAAAAACAATGGCTCTTCTATTTTTTTTATCTTGTCCTTTAGATAATCTTATAGTAGGGATATCCCCATTAGAAAAATATTCTTTATTGACTTTATCTAAGGTTTTCTCTAGTCTTTCTTTAATATCCATTAATGTTCAAACCCCTTAAATTCAGACGCTTTGTGTTGCTTACCTTGTAAGGAAATAAATGATTGCTCTTGCAAGGGTAATATACGTCCTATACGACTGATTTTAATATTTTCTTTTAATAATTCTGCCTCGTTAATAATTTCGGGAGAAGTGAATAAGAGCTCATAATCTTCTCCACCTATTAAGGCTTCTTTTTGGTAATATGATTTATGTTCTTTGAGATTGTTTATCCCTATAGCTTCTTCACTAAGAGGAATAGAGTCACCGTCTATATAAAAGCTTTTCTTAGAAGCCCTACAAAGTTTTTGTAAATCCTCTACAAGTCCGTCACTAATATCCATTAAAGAATTAAGAGGGAACCTTTTTAGAGTTTGTATCCACTCTATTCTAGGAGTAGGTCTATAATGTCGTTTTTTAAAATAATCTTCATCTAGAATAGGGAGAGTATTTTTTTGCACTATTTTATTCAGCCACAATCTAGAATCTCCCAAAGTCCCTGTACAATAGATAAAATCACCCTCTTTGGCGGTACTTCGTAAACAAGGAGTGCTGACACTCTTTCCTAATACTGTTACAGAAGCGAAAAACTCTTTTGAACGCACGAGATCCCCACCTATAAGATCTGCAGGGAATTCTTGTAAAAAATCCTTTATTCCTGATAAAAACATCTTATGATCTTGATTTGTCCAATAATGAGGAAGAGATAAGGTTAATGTGTAAGCCGTGGGATAACCACCCATAGCAGCTATATCACTAGCATTAGAAGCAAAAAGCTTATAAGCCACATCATCCCAAGAAGCTTCTGATCTTAAAAAGTGTACACCTTCGACCATAGCATCCGTGGACACAAGAATATTATGCTCTAAAACAGCAGCATCATCTCCTATCCCTATATAATTATTTGAAGGTTCAAAGATATTTTTCAACTCTTCAATAATATTCAATTCTGATTTTAACTCATTGTTATTTATAATCATTTTAACGCATTTTTCCTATGGGGGAATTTTGCAAACCTTTGATGTCAGAAAGTTTTCCGAGAATGATTAAAATATCACCTTCTACTAATTCTGCATTAGGGTTAGGGACTTCATCGATAACATATTCACTGATATTTTGAAAATTTTCATCCACACGGATAATAGGACGTTTCACGGCGATTACATTTACCTTGAAAGTTTTTCTAAAGTCTAAATTTACCAAAGTCTGACCAGCGAGTTGTTTGTTTACCTGTACTTCTATGATAGCATGTTCTTTCCATATTTTTTCGTAAGAGAGGACGAAACCAGAACCTCCGACTAAAGAGCCTACTAATTTTTCAGCACTTTCAATCTCAGGACGTATAATTTCAGAAACGTTGATTAACTCTAAAATCTGAGCATGTTCTGCACTATTAGCACGAGCTATAATTCTAGGTATTTTGAATTTTTTCATTAATAGGGTAGTTAAAACACTAGTCATCATATTTTCCCCTATACAGACAATTGCACAATCTACAGAGCCCATATCTAACTCTTTCCAAGCTTCTTCCTGAGTAGAGTCTAGTTCAAAAGGATAAATAGGGAATTCTTTTATTTTTTGAATATTATCAGGATTGTTATCTACTACAATAACTTCATCTTCTGACTGGGAAAGGGTTTGAGCTATTTGTAAGCCAAATACCCCCAAGCCTACCACAAGAAAAGTCTGTTTCTGTCCATCTTGAGCCATAATGCCTCCATAAAATCCTTATAAAGGACTATTTATATTACTCTAATTTTTAGAAAAAATCAAGAATTCAGCAAAATAAGATACAACAATAATTTGAAAAAAATCAAGAAAGAGCCTATAATAAGATGAATATAAGGAGTTCCTTTTGTACCAAATACCTCAAAGGCCAATCCCCCTTTTTATCATGCTCTGTTTGAGTATCCTATGTCTTAACCCTTCCTTATCTCATGCTCAAGAAGAAATAGGGGGAGGGGCACCCTATAATGCTACTGCAGGGCCCCCTCTCAATCTTGATATAGAAGAAAAACTCCCAAAAGTATTTCCACCTACAGACCCTAGTCCTAGGACAAGAGATAGGGAAACCCTAGCCGACCAAACCAACTCCGTTGTTCAGGAAAAAACAGTTTATAGAGCGGGTTTTACTCTTGGTGCTCAATATGGACAATTTGATAAATTCCCCTATACGGATATTTATTTATCCCCTTATATGCAGTTGGGACCTTTTTTTCTCATGTACGAGATACCCTTACGCTTTGATTGGAATAGCTCTTTTGTTACCCAATTATGGACATCAGCTCCTGCTGCTCTTGCTAAAATAGAGATGGATCTCTATTATGCTAAAGCCAATCATGTTTTCCGATATATAAAGACGACTATTACAGATCCCACTGCTCTATCTATGGGTCATGGACGGTTTTTATACGATTATAACCCGAATCTCCTCGCCCCTTACGAAACCACCAAATCCCTCAATTTTGGATTAGATGTATCTTATGTGGGCTTTAACTTTATCTTAGCTAATATAGGTAAACCAGATATGATGGCTGCTGAATTATACCTAAGACCTTTCGCTCGTTTAAAAAACCCTAAATTCCAAGCTTATCAGGATTTCAAAATCTACCTTGTTTTTGGAACAGATCTGGACCCTTACCAAAATTTTTCTGAAGAGCTATATAAGTATAACCCCAACCCCAACGCCCCTAAGTTTTCTATGTATGAAGTGGGCTTAGATTTCCCTGTTTATAAAACGATGAATAATGTATTTGAATTAGAGCTATATGGAGATTATTCTCAGATTCTTGCCTCTTCTCAAGGTGGTTTATCTATAAAAAGTGGATCAGGAGTAGCTGGGGGGATTATTTTTAACTTCCTCCAAAAAATCCCCATAAGAGTAGAAATAGCACAAGCTTTTGGATCTTGGCAGCCCCACATGGTAGATTCTTTCTATGACACAGAAAAAACATATTATAAAGAGGGGACTTCAGAAATCTCCAATAAATTCATGAATATTATCCCTGACCTTACTTATTACACGGTTGCTATGGGCTTTCAATTACCCGAAAAAGCCTTTTTTGTTAATATAGAGCTTTATGGAGATGTTCTTGCTAATGATCTGGGGCTCACCGTTTCTTTAAGCTTAGGGAATATTTTATTAAAGCAGCTTTCTTTTTCTGTTGCTTTCACGATGAAAAATCTCACCCAAGAGAATTTTTTCACCCTTCCTAATACGATAATGATAGACCTAAATCTCAAATATCACATGCTTCCTAATATGTATTGGGGAATACTCTTTAAAATGAACGATAGAATAGGTAATACGGAAGATCTTGCAGGAACACCAATCGTAGGAACCAAACCTTTTATTTTTCTAGGAATGGACTACTCCTTTAGATATTAAAGATTTTCTATAGGATGAGGGGCTATACGCATGTATATCTCACATGAAAATAGCGATTGAAAGTATTTTTAATTACTAAGAACGAGGGCAACTTTTGAGAGTACTTTTAATTACTAAGAACAAAAAAACACCCCTATCGCAAGAGGTGTTATCT
>CAMQVI010000075.1 GCA_947038195.1 uncultured Brevinema sp. | reverse complement strand
TTGATAAATTTGAAGATGAGAATAAAAAATAATATCCTAAATCAAAAAAGCCCCCTTAAATAAGTAGGGGGCTTTCTATATTAATAGGAATGCCAATCTATGATACATTGAAAATAAAGGAAAAATATACTATACTATGATAAGTTATAGCATATGATTTGATAAGTCAGTAAAGGAGTTTATATAATGGAATTCAATCCAGACAAAATTGCCAAATTTTTAAATCTATCAGATAATGAAATTCAGATATCTAGTATGGCGAAGTCTAAAATATGGAAACTATTTTTTTGTGTACATCCTATAAGAATAGTATTATTAGTAGGATCTTTAGCCCTAATCCCTCTTATTATAAAAACAGTGTCCCTATTTATTTCTACTAAAGACATCAGCTCTATGATACCTATCCTCATTGTATGCTTATTAAGCCTTATTCTATTAGTTTTATGGTACTTATACGAGGGCTATATAATAAAACGAACTATGATAGTGCTAACAGATAAAAGAGTAGTAGGGAGCTTAAACCCTACACTATTCACGAAAGATAAAATTGACTTTATGATTAATAAAATTGAGAGTATTGTTGAAGATGAAACAATACTAGGGAATATCTTTAATTATTGCCATGTAAGAATACACACGGCAGGAAGTAGTAAGACGATGAAAATGGTGGATAAAAAAACAGCCAGTAACTTCAAAAACGAATTCTACGGCTTATCTAAATAAAAAATCCCTATTTATAGTCCTCTACTTTGATAAAAGAGTTTGACAACGAACAATTCAAAATCTTATCCCCCCTTATAATCTAGTATAAGCCAAAAAACCCAAATCAAAATTCCTAAAAATAAACCCCTATATCCTGAAGATATAGGGGTTTATGTTAATTGGTTAGATTAATTTTAGAAAGTAAGGAGAGTTCCTATATTAAATAAAATTCCTTGAGCAGAAGGAGTCTTGGCAGCTAAGGAATTGATTCCTATATTGTACTTCATTCCCGCTCTTATTCCCACACCTATGTAAGGATTGATTTTATAGACGAAATTAAAACCTGCACCCACTCCATAATAAATAGCGACTTCAAAATAAGTGGTTTCACTTTTAAGAATATAAGGAGCTACATATCCGAAGACATCCATTCCTATATCCCATCCAGATCTTTTATGAGCAGAATTGAGAAAGCGATAACCTACTCCAGCAGCTAAATCTACCCCTCCACCGAGGTTGCCTTGTACAGCTCCTCTCGTGAAGACAATATTAGCTAATATGTTGTATTGAAAATACACCCTAGTAGGTGTGTTTCCTACAATTCCTATAGAAGCATTGTCGGCTTTTGTTTCTACGGGGAGAGCGGGGTTAATAAAATTCTCCCATCCCACGTATATGCTTGTAAAAGAATATGTCGTACTAGTGGCAAATATCATAATGCCAAAAACCAAGATACGTTTCATAATTTCCTCTCGAATGAATCTCCCAAGTGTATATATAATTAAAAAGGGGATTCATCTAAATTTATATTTATAAATAAAAACATTTTGTACGAACGCACTATCTTTATATAGAATACTCTAAAAAAATCAGAAAATCAAGTATTTTTGAAAAAAAGCTATTTTTAAAGGTAAAAACAGTGAAAATATGACTATATTCAATATTCTGCAAATTAAAGCTTGCATAAAATCATAAATAATATTATAATTCTATATTATGTGTCATTAAAGTGATAAATAGAGTCATTTAAATGATACTATTCGGTTAATAATGATGTTTAATATAGTAAGTTTATAATAAATTTAAGGAGGACATGCTATGAATGTAGAGAAGCTAAAAACTATCCGTCAAGCGGAAAAAGCAGCTCAAGACTTAATTATTTCTACGGTAGAGACCAGTCATACCATGATTCGAGAAGCTCAAGCGCAAGCAGTGGAGCTAACAGAAGCAGCTAAAAAAGAAGCACGTGAAAATGAAACCAAAGTATTATCTGACTACAAAGGTAAAGGTGAGACCCAAGCGGGAACCATTCTATCTGAATTAGACAGAGAATTGAAATCTATTGATAGCTCTGCTGACAGTGGTGAAACCAAGGCTATAGACTATCTCAAAGGACAAATGAAGGTAGCTTATGGCAATAGTTAAAATGAAAAAGTTGACTCTAGCCGTTATGGAAAGCCTTAGAGATCAACTTTTGAAAGAATTACAAGCTTTAAAAGCGGTGCATGTCGATATCTTAACGACAGAAGTCGTAGAAGAAGGTGATGCTGTCATTGATACATGGGGAGAAGGGCTTAATGTCGTCTCTTCTGATTTTTCCGATTTAGAAGATTGTCGTAAAGAATTATCTTCTGCTATTGCAAGAATTTATGAATTATGTAATGTTCCTACCCCTGCTTTTGAAGTTACTTCTGAAGAAGTGTTAAAAGCAGTAGTGGCTAAACATAATGTATCTGAACTAGCCTCCTCTCTAAGATCCTTAGACAGGAAAACAAGAGATAGTGGAGCAATGTTAATCGCTCTTAATGCAGAATTAGCCCTCATTCGTAAGTGGAGTGGTGGTGTTGATAATTTTGACCCTATTCATGGGACTAGCTCTATTTTAAGAGGGGTTATAGGACATATTGCTGAATCCTCCTATGAAGATTTGAAAACAGCCGTAGCAGAGGCCACAGAGCTATCTGAGGTGCTAACTTGTTGGACTCAAGATAAAGAAGTCTATTGTTATATAGTCGCTGATCCCAGTGCTTGGGATTTAGTAAACGCTGTTCTTAAAGAAAAACCTTTCAACAATCTCCAAATTACCCGTCGTGGTGGAGATACCAATAAAATCATTGAAGACCTATCTGCTGAGATTGCTACTGCCGCTGAACAACAAAAATCTGCCCTTCTTGAATGGGAAAGATATTCCAGACAAATTTCTGACTTAGCGATGTTACATGACTCTTTAGAAATGCAAATACAACAACATAAAGCGAGCTCTATGGCTTTAGCTACTGAGCATGTGAATTTTTTCAGAGCTTGGGTTCCTGTAGATTTTATGCCTAAGGTGGAAGCTATTCTTTCTATCTATAGTAAGTCTATAGATGTTACTATAGAAGATCCTACAGAAGAAGAATATGCTGCGGTTCCTGTGTATCTTAAAAATAACGCTCTTACTAAACCTTTTTCCGCTCTTACTACGATGTATGGCACACCAATGTATGGAAAGACTGTTGATCCGACACCACATTTATCTATATTTTATTTTATATTCTATGGAATTTGTTTGGGAGATGCTCTATATGGGGCTTTGTTGGGCCTATTTTCTGTGTACATGATGTTCAAAAACAGAGCCGATGAATCAGGTTCCAATTTCTATGCTTTATTAGCATGGAGTGGTCTCGCTTCGACAATCGCTGGGGTGGTCTTTGGTTCTTATGCTGGAGATTTGTTCTTCAAGTATATCCCAATACCCGCCTTAATGGATCTCCGCTTTACTTTCAGTGACGGCGCAAGTTTCTTTGATAAGCCATTATTCGTTTTATTTATTTCTATGCTTTTAGGGGCTATTCAATTGTGGTATGGGTACTGGATTAAATTTTTTGTATCTTTAAAAAACAATGGAATTGAAGCTTTCTTCCAAGAAATGCCATGGATTATTTTATTAGCTGGATTCTTTGGATGGGCGGTATTCTCTTGGATTGGTGGTATGGCAGGTTTAACACTTGTAACGCCAGCACAAGTAAATATCTTCTTCCTATTAATGAAAGTTGGAGCAGGATTAGTTATTCTAAATAATGTTCGCATGGGATTCCAAAAAAGTGTAGTTGGTGGTATTGTTGGTCCTTTAGCTGGTGCTTGGGAACTATATGGTATTTCTGGTTATTTAAGTAATTTATTATCATATGCACGTCTTCTAGCCTTGGGATTGTCTTCTGGTATCATTGCTAATGTCTTCAACCAATTAGGGTTTGGAATGACAGAAAGTCTATCTTCTATTTCCCCTATTTTAGGAATTTTTGGTGTTGTAATGATAGTATTTTTACATCTCTTTAACCTAGTCTTAGGTGGATTTGGAGCCTTTGTTCATGCTTTGCGTTTACAATTCGTAGAGTTTTTTGGACAGTTCATTGAAGGTGGGGGTAAAGATTTTTCACCGCTTTCATGTAAAGGGACACACTATACCGTTAAATAATAACGGAGAATCGCTTCTCTTCTTAAATATAGAAGTTAAGTAAAAGAATTGTAAATATTTTTTGGGATTATTATTAAATAATATACGATGGAATTTCCACATAAAAAAGTGGGGACACCTAAGTAAATATTTTAATAATATTCAAAATATAAAATTAAATAGACAAACAGTTGTGTTTGGTCAAATAATAGTTAATATTATTTGGTGGAATGGAGGTTTCACAATGAAAAGAATGATTATTCTTTCTAGTATTTTAACATTTTTTGTAACAGTAGGTTATGCACAAGATGCAGCAACAGTTCTAGCTGTTCAAAAAATCGGAATGTGGAGTTCTGTGAATTGGGGATTGGTTTTTGCTGTTTTTGGAGCAGCTTTTGCAACATTTGCTGGTGGATATGGCTCTAGTGTTGGAGTAGGTATTGCTGGAGAAGTTGGTAATGCAGTTTTAACAGAAGATGCAAAAAAATTCGGTAGTGTTCTTGTTTTACAAGCTTTACCAATGACACAAGGTATCTATGGACTCCTTTATGCCTTTATGGTAATTGGTGTTGCTGATATTGATTTAACTCGTGGATTACAATTATTTTTTGCTTCTTTACCTGTAGGTATGTGTGGACTTATCTCTGGTATTTGGCAGGGAAAAGTATCTGCTGCTGGTATGCAATTAATTGCTCGTCGCCCTAAACAAATGGGACAAGCTATTATTTTACCTGCCATGGTAGAAACATTTGCCGTTTTTGGACTTCTTGCTTCTATTCTTTTGATGAATCTTGGTCAATAGTAAAAACTACTATTTAAAAGAATAAATATAAGCAAGGGGCTGATTATGGGTTTGGAAGATATCCAAAAAAAGATTATTTCTGACGCTGAACAAAAAAAAGCCGAACTTCTTGCCACAGCAGAGCAACAACAAAACACGATTATTGATCAAGGTAAAAAACTTACTAATGAATATAAAGAAGATCAACATAAGAGTGCTTTAAGTGCTGCTGAAAACCTAGAACGCGGACTTATCATTGACGCTCGTCGGAAACTTGCTAATGAAATTTTAGCGAGAAAACGTAAAAGAATTGAACAAGTTTTTGAAAAAGCAAAAGCGGAATTTCTTTCTTCTTCAGAGTATAAAGACATTATGAAAGCACTCGTGACAGGGTCTACTCAATCCAAAAAAGAACAAGTTCTTTTAGGAATGAATGAAAAGGCTCTTGATCAAAAGTGGCTTGATGATGTTAATAGTACAGCTGGAGCATCTTTATCTTTTTCTAAAGATAAAGGAAATTTTGAAGGGGGACTTCTTCTTGTTGAAGGGGAATCCTTTATTAATATAACAGCAGACACTCTTTTTGCCCTTCTTCGTGAAGACGCAGAAAAACCAGTCGCTGATATACTGTTTAGGGGGTAGCCTATGGATAGCTGGGGATACCTAAGTGGACTTCTTCGAGCCGAAAAAGTGCACACCCTGACTGATAATGACTATGTCGCTCTTGCTGAAACAGTTGATGTTGAAGCTTTAGCCAAATCATTAGAAGATACAGTTTATGGAACTTTATTTCAAGGTCGTTCTTTAAAAGAGTTTTCTGATATTTTTGATAATTTTTATGAAGAAAAATTTCAAAAAATAAAAGAAATTACACCTTGCCCTATTCTTACTAATATACACGCATTAAAGGTAGATTTGAATAACATAAAATTATGTTATAAAGCAAAACTTTCACAGAAAGAAACCCCAGAGTCTCTTTCTGAAGAAGGCACAATGTCATCTGAAAAAATAGCGTCTATAGTAGAACATGAATTGTGGAATGAGTTACCGAGAACAATAGCAGAATCTTTAATCACTTTATCTGAAAGTGGAAAAGACAGTGCAAGACGTGTGGATTTTCTTATCGATAGAGCTTTCTACGCTTATCGCTTAGAATTACTTGAAGCAGCAGCAAGCTATGAGCCTGAATTATATAAAGATCTTTTATCTTTCTATCGCAAAGAAGTAGACTGTGAAAATATTAAAAATATTTTCCGTGCTAAAAAAATGGGACTTGAAAAAGAGCAAATCACAGAAATCATCATTACTGGTGGTTGGATGAGCTATGACTTTTTCATGGACCATGCCCATCTTGGCGAAGAGGATATCGTAGATGTTATTAGAGATTCAGCTTATGGGGAAGTGCTTAATGCAGGTATTTCTTATTGGGCGACTACAAGATCTTGTACTGTGTTAGAAAAGCAAATAGATGAATATCTTCTTGATCAAACATCTAATTTTCTCTATCATAGTTCAGGACCTGCTGTAATCGAAGAAACACTACGTTTATTAGATGTAGAAATTAAAAACTTAAAACTTATTATTATTGGCAAACTTAATAATATGAGCACAGAAGAGATTAAAGAGAGGGTAAGAAATGTCAGAATATAAAAAAATAGCTGTCATTGGTGCTACTGACACCGTTCTCCCTTTTCGCTCTATCGGTGCAGAATCTTTTGAAGTAGAAACGGCTATAGAGTTAGCTGAGAAACTTCAGGAGATTGCAAAACAAGGCACTTTTGGGATTATCTTTGTTGAAGAATCTTTAGCAGAGCCAGTGATTGATGTGATTGCTGCTGTCAATGACCAGTACAGAGGCGTTGCAGTTACCCCTATCCCAGGAACAACGGGAGATGGTGGTTTAGCACTTGCAAGGCTCAGAACACAAGTTACTAGAGCGATTGGCATAGATATTTTAGCTCAAAAGGGAGGAAACTAAATGAAAACACAAGGACAAATTGTTAAAGTTACAGGCCCTCTCGTTATTGCTAGCGGGATGACTGGAACAAAAATGTTTGATATGGTTAAAGTTGGAGATATGAAACTCATCGGAGAGATTATTCGTCTTGATGGTGATAAAGCGTATGTCCAAGTTTATGAAGAAACATCAGGGGTAGGGCCCGGTGAACCTGTGATATCCACAGAAAAGCCCCTATCCGTAGAATTAGGACCAGGGCTTATTGGAAACTTTTTTGATGGTATCCAACGTCCTCTAGAAGCTATTGAAAAAGCTTCAGGGTCTATTTTTATTGCACGTGGTATTGATGTGCCTGCGCTTGATTATGATAAAAAATGGGATTTTGTTGCAACTGTTAAAGTTGGAGATTCTGTTGAAACTGGAGATGTTATAGGTACTGTTCAAGAAACAGCTCTTATACAAACTCGTACTTTAGTCCCATTTGGTGTTAAAGGAACAGTTAAATCCATTTCATCCGGATCTTATAACGTAACAGAAGTTGTAGCTATAATTACTGATGAAAAAAATGCAGATGTAGAAGTAAAACTAGCCCATTATTGGCCTGTTCGTATTCCACGTCCTGTTAAGAAAAAATTACCACCTCGTACACAAATGATAACAGGTCAACGTGTTATTGACACTTTCTTTCCCCTTGTAAAAGGTGGAACGGCTGCTATCCCAGGTCCTTTCGGAGCTGGAAAAACAGTAACACAACACCAATTAGCAAAATGGTCTG
>CAMQVI010000074.1 GCA_947038195.1 uncultured Brevinema sp. | reverse complement strand
GCCAACTGAGTACGCCCTAATGGCTGAATACTCTGCTAGCCGAGTTACCATCCGTAAATCTATTGAGTTATTAAAAAGTAGGAACATGGTGCAAACACACCACGGCTTAGGGACTTTTGTGTCCCATATCCCTACAATATACCCAACGATTTCTCACGCACAACACCTCTTAGTTAAAAGTTTTTCTGAATTAATTAAAGATTTAGATATGATTCCTAGTACTAAATTTATAGAGATCAGTACAATCACTAATCCATCTCATTTTCATCAAAAACTCAATGTTCCAGAGACTGAAGTGTTACTAGTAACGAAGAGAATTCGATATGCAAATCAATTACCAATTACTTATGAAGAGAATGTTTTTCTTCATAAACACTTTGATTTTTTAATAGATAGTGACTTATCACAGTCTCTTTTTCATATTTTAAGCCAACACAATATTATTCCCCACAGTGCACAGTGGGTTGAATTAGCTGCTGTATCTCCTACTAATACCATCGCAAAGCACCTGCAAGTAAGCATGTATTGTCCTATCCTTCATCAATCTGAATTAATTATGATAAAAGATAGTCCCTTAACTTACTTAAGCGAACATTATTTTATCGGGAATAGATATAAGTTTTTTATGAGAGAATCATAAAGAATTGTTAAGGTATTTTGGCAGTAATTGAATTTGTAAATAGATTTCCTACGTAAAAAGCCCTCTAAAATTAGGGGGCTTTTTTAATATCTGGACTGGACAGGGATACTTGCGACCCCTTTAATGCTGTGCTTTAGAAAGAGTAAAATCATGAAAATTTTATTCTTTGTTGGATATATTTTTCAATGGCTGTGTCTATTTGTATTTTTAATCCTGAAGGATTCGTTAAATATTGTCCATATTCTTTCGCTGTTTGATCGATGGCTTCATTGGTATTAAACAAGGGTGTCCAACCTATTTCTGCTAAAATAAGAGAAGGGTCTAGTCTTAATTTTCCCATTTCATGGTTTTGTATTATATTGTTAGCTATTTCATAAGAGCCTTCGCCTATAATATTGATAAAACGGTCGACAATATATTGTACAGTATGACTATCCGAATTATCTAAAGGAGCAACATTATAAGACGGAGATGGAGTACTTCGATTTGGTATTAGTGCTTGTCCAACAAGTAAATAAGCCCACAAAACATCTAAAACATGTTGCCAAGGACGTACACTATTGGGGTTTCTTAAAGTAAGTATTTTTTTATCTCGAATAGAGCGAACGATATCAGGAATAATACGATTTTCAGCGAAATCCCCTCCTCCGATAACATTCCCAGCCCTCACGCTCGCTATTCCAATATTTTTCTCTTTATAAAAAGAGTTTTTGTAAGAGTCAATCGCTAATTCACACATAGCCTTACTAGCAGAATAGGGGTCGTAACCTCCTAGTCTATCGCTTTCTCTGTATGGGTAATTCCACTCGTTATTATAGTAAACTTTATCCGTGGTGATTAGAACAATAGCTTCTAAAGAAGGTATTGTTCTACACGCCTCTAGCACATGAACGGTACCCATGACATTAGTATCAAAAGTCTCCACAGGGGTGATATAGCTTTCTAAGACTAGGGGTTGGGCAGCAAGATGAAACACAACTTGTGGCTGTATTTTTTGGATGGATGAGATTAATTTTTCTTTATCTCTAATATCTATAATATTAGAAGCCATATCATCTCCTGTGGATGATATTCTAAATATACGGTCTGCCCCTTCTTCAAGTCCTATACCATAAACTTCTGCCCCTAATTGCTTTAGAAGACGACATAACCATGTCCCTTTGAATCCTGTATGTCCTGTAACAAGGACTCTTTTGTTTTTATAAGTATCGTTTATTTGTTTATTTGCCATTTTTCTATATTCTCCTTTAAATTCTATTCAAAAAATAGTGCTCCGTATTCCTTCTTCAAAAGATATCTCTGGTATAAATCCTGTATGCTTTGTTAAAAGAGTTATATCTGCTTTGAGAAACATAACTTGATCTTTTATATAAGGTTTCGCTCCGATTTTAAGCATATTCGATTTATTAAGGATTTCTCCAATAATTTGGGTATACTGTTTTAAAGATTTTGTTTGACCACTTCCTATGCAATAGGTAGTTTGATCCTGCCCTTTTAGTCCTAGTAAATAAAAAGCCTTGGCACAATCATCTTCATAGAGATAGTCCCATTCTTGTTCACAAGGTGTTAGTTCCATAGATTCATCATTTTTCAATTTTCGTATACATGTTGAAATCATCGTATTACTTCCATCATGGGGGCCATAAACACTAAAAACCCTTGTCCAAATAAATCGCATTCCCAACTCTTTACCCTTGATAGCACAGAGTTTTCCTGTAGCGTATTTAGATATTCCATAGGAATTATCAGGATTGACTGGAGTTTCTGGGGAAATAGTGCTTGATACTCGTCCGTATTCTGCTTGAGAACCAGCTCCTATGAAAGTTTTACATCCAATTTTAGCAGCAAACTGCATAGCATGAAGGGTGTCTTGTATATTATCACTTTGTGAAATAGGATCGTTTCGTGTTTCGTGAGAGGTAGCTTTCCATGCAAAATGATAAAATACATCATACTTATCATCAAATTTTAAAGAAAGTAAATCTTCTGAAGAGCATTCTATAATTTTAACTAAAGGAGAAGTGGGAATAGTTTTTTTACGATCTGAATTTGGTCGGATAATAGCTAAAACTTCGATTTTTTCTTGGATACATTTGTTGATTAGAGATATGCCTAACATTCCTGTAGCTCCAGTAATTACAATCTTATTCAAAATATTCTCCTCTAGACATAGCAGGTTTATTCTATAAAAAACAAACCTGCTATTTTTTGATCATTTTCTAAATCTTCTATAATAATAGACTCTAATGAGTTTTTTATTTTTGTATCTCTGAACGATCATCAGAAATTTTCATTATGTCAGCTAGTTCTTGAGGATCCAGAAAAGGAGATAAATTTTCTAAAGAAGATGATATTATAGTTCCATCAGCTTGTTTTAGTGCAGCTAATTTTGGAGAAAACACATAGTTATCATTAATAATAACTTCACAAAAGACGGGGCCTTCTTTATCTAAGACAGCTTGTACTTGAGCTTCTAAGTTTTTTGGTGATGTAATTTTTACACTTGGCAATCCAAAAGCTTCAGCAAGAACACAAAAATCAGGTGTTGTTACACCACTTTGTTCAGTTGATCCAACTTTTCTTCCATCAAAAAAACTATCTTGTGTTTGAATAATAGAAATATACCCATTGTTATTAAAAACAAATACTTTAATAGGTAAATTATAGTGTTTTATAGTTTGTAGCTCTTGGATATTCATCATGATTGAGCCATCGCCTTCTAAACAAATGATAGAACGAACTGAACTTTGAAAAGCTGCTCCTATAGATGCTGGTAAAGCATACCCCATAGACGCATCTCCAGAATTCCATATCCATCGTTGATTTTTTTGTGCAGCTGCTGCAGGAAAAAGCGAATAAAAAGCCGTTCCATTTGCAGCAACTATAACACTTTTAGCCTTTGCTTGGTTCGCTAAACACTGTGCGAAAAAATAAGGATTGATTTTATCTGTAGTTTGTTGAAAATCTGGGTAGATTTTTGGGTGATATTTTTCTTTATTAATCAAACACCATGTTATCCATTCTTTTGTGTGAATAAGGGGGCTTTCTTTTTCCAATAAAGGAATAAAAGTAGCTAAATCTGCATGTATTTTTAGATCAGGAGAAACAGTGGGTTTATTTAATTCAGCAACATCAATATCTACAATAATTTTATAAGCATTTTTAGCAAAATTTTCATAATTATAACTAATTTGTCTGATATTATTTCGTGTTCCTAAACAAAGAATACAATCAGCATTTTGTAAAGCAAAATTGCCAGATCTTTGTGCAACTGTTCCAATACGAGCAACATAATTAGGATGATCTTCTTCTATAATATCACACCCATTTAAGGTGGTTACAACAGGAATGTTTAATTTTTTAAGTAATTTTTTGAAGTTTTCTTCTTGTTTAGAAAGTCTTATTCCATGCCCTGCAATAATCAAAGGCCTTTTCGCTACTGTTAATTTTTCTATCACTTTTTTTATATCACATTCATAATTTGTTGGTATAGGAGGAGTAAATTCTTGTAATTCTGTCTCTTCTATCATAGCGCCTTGTACATCTAAAGGAATATCTAACCATACAGGGCCAAATCTATTATTTGTTGCTTCGTAAATAGCTTTATCTAAGTGGTACTTAACTGATAGTGGGTCTGTTATCATAACCGCATATTTTGTTAAAGGAGTAACAACACTTATAATATCTACTTCTTGATCTCCTAATTGTCGTAAAGGTATATCTTTACAAGAAGCTAAGGTCGTAGTGTATTTAACTTGTCCAGAAATATATAAAACAGGGACACTATCCGTCCATTGACCAAACACTCCATTGAGACAATTTAGTCCTCCAGGACCTGTAGTAACATTAACGACAGCTAGATTTTGATCTACTCGAGCATAGCCTTCAGCCATCATAGCTAAAGCTTGTTCATTATGTGCTATTGTGTAAGGGATACATTTTCCAAAACTATCATTTAGATGCATTGCACCACCACCAGAAACAAGAAAAACATGAGAAATGTTATATTTTTCTTTAAGATGTTGTGCAATAAAATCACTTAATTTTATCATCATAATCTCCTTTTATATTGTCATATTGATTGTAGATTCCTATTAATATCTTTATTATTTTTTGTTTTATCATATATTATTTTAGAATTAATCTAATCAAAATTAATTCTATCTTCTTCGATTACAAGAGGTCTTGAAATTACTCTTGCATTGATGTTTAAAACATATTCTCCTAAAATTCCAATAAAAAATAACTGGACAGAGCCTAGAAAAAACATCCCTATTACCATAGGTGCCAATCCTAATTGAAAGTTATCCCAGTTCGTTAATTTTAAAACCAAATAGAGAGTGGCAATTAAAAAACTCATGCCAGAGATAATAAAGCCTAAAAATGTTGCTAAACGTAGTGCTATTTTTGAATAAGAAGTGATTCCCAACATGCCAATATCATATAAGGAATACCAGTTATTGGAGCTTTTACCAAATTGGCGCTTTTCCTGTTCATAGTAAATATCTTTTCTTCTGAATCCCAATTCACCAATAATACCTCTCAAATATGGGTGGGGATCTTTAATCTGTCTTAATACTTCTATGAATTTTTTATCATAAAGCCCAAAACCTGTAAAATGTTCAATTTGTTCTACATCTGAGATTTTTTTAATAACTTTATAATATATAGTGCGAAGAAGATACATTAAAGGATTTTCTTTACTTTTATGTTTTATCCCTGCTACTATTTTAAAACCTTGTTCCCATTCTTTTATGAATTCTACGATCATTCTAGGGGGATCTTGCATATCTGCACACATTGCAATAGTACAATCTCCAGTAGTTTGAATTAAACCATAATAAGGAGATTTATTTTGTCCAAAATTTTTAACATTAAAAATCGCTTTGATTTTTGGATTGAGGGCACACACTTCTCTTAATTTATCTCTAGTAGAATCTTGAGAATCATTATCAATAAAAATAATTTCATAATCATATTGAGATAACTGTTCTGTGAGAATATTTACTACTATAGGAGTTATAATAGGCACATTTTCTTCTTCATTATAAGTCGGGATGAGGATGCTAATTTTTTTCATTGTAAAGTAGTCCTATCTAAATATTCGTTAACATTTATTTTTATTATATAGTATTGTGTATAATTTTTCAATAGTATTTTTTATCTTATTAAAACTCCTTCTCTAGCCCCATAATACTCAGTATTTTATTGAAAATAGATAGTATTAATGAAATAGAAAATTTAGCAATCTGCTTTATGGAATGTTTAATACCATAAGCTTTTAAAAGATCTGGATATTTCTTTGATTCTTTATAATTTAGTTTTGAGAGGAATTCCTGCCAGTTAACTAATTTATCTTTTTTGTCAAGAGTTATAAAAAAAGAGTTGTAATCGTCCATTGCCCATAATTCCATGCCAGTATACCAATTATTCCAGTGCATACTTAATCTAGCATTACATAATTCTTCATATTGAGAATATATACCAGTTTTTTTCCACACATCAAAAGAAAATTTTAACGCTATTAATGCATCTAACAAAAACTTCGTATGAGTACCCTTGTTTTTAGAGTCCATAGTACTACATACTCCTATAGTATCTCTGTAGTTATAGCCTATATAAGGTATAACTATCAATGAAGAGACATATGGCACATATGAACTCATATGAAGAAAGTCATCCATCACGACTATATGTTCTCTAAACTGATCAAATAAGAAACTAGTCTTATGTACTATTTCTTTTTTAATTACATAACACCACATACTATAATTACAGCCAATTTGTTCCCTTTCTGGTCGATAATTAAGGTACGCTCTAATAAAATCATCTTTTGTGTATAATTTATCTGAAAAGTGGATTTTTACTTCAATTTTATTTTCTCTTACTCTCTGATATCCAGATAAACAGGCATCAGCTCCACTATCTATCAGAGCACTATATACTGTTTCACAAGCATTTAGTTCTAACCAATCATCGCTGTCTAGGTGTTGTATATATTCACCCCTTGCTGCTAAGATACCCGTTTGACGAGCCATAAAGGAACCGCTGTTTTTTTCTAAATTAACTAGTTTTATACGCTCATCTATTTTTTGATATGCTTCTACTATTTCTATACAATTACCTGGAGATTGGTCATTGACAACGATAATCTCTATGTCTTTTAATGTCTGATTTGTTACCGATTCAATACATTCTGGCAAGTATTTTTCTGTATTATAAACTATAATAATCACCGATATTTTAGGTGTCATTTTCCCTCCAGAAATGTATATCAACTAACTCTTTAGCTTTTATAACGAAGTATCCATCTTATAAATTGAAGTGTTTTTCTATTAATAAAATTAGTAACCTTACTTATGAGAATAGTTGTATAATAAAACATAATATATATAAATATATTAGGGTATTTGACACCTAATTCTTTCCACAAAGCTATTAAAAGATTTTTGCTACCATGAGTTTGACGATATGAATCGCAGAAACTCTTCATAACCCAAAACACATGTGTGGTAGGATTCTTAGACCTTTTAATCTCATTGACATGTTCTGGAAATCGTTGTAAAGCTATATTGAAAAAATATTTTTCAGTCTCCACTAGGTTACAAAACGATCCTAAATGTCCCTCCCTAAAAGTATAAGAACTACTATGAATATAATATTTCCCAAAAACCTCATCACTTATAAAACCGACATCACCATATAGGGGGAGAGCATAAAACATCCAATAATCATGAAAAAAAGTATCATACAAGAGGATACCACTTTCATCGAGCATAGATTTTCTCACAATCATGAAAAAACCTGTGTTTTCAGATACTGGAACTGATCTCATATAATGATCAAATCCCTTCGTAATAGGCACAGAATTTACAGGAGATATACTTACTCTACCTGTTTTTTCTTCCTCTCTAATACTAATTCCATGGGTAAAAACTATATTTTTATTTTCTTCCATTAACTTAATAGCCTTAGAAAAAAAAGTTTTTCCTACTACTATATCATCATCACAAAGTATCATGCAGTACTCACCAGTAGCTTTAAGGTGTACTTGTTTGCCATTAGCTACTGGGCCTAGATTTTCTTTATTTCTGATGTATATTATACGACTATCTGGCTCGTATTGTCTCATTAATTCTTCAGTTCCATCTGTAGAGGCATTATCTGAAACAATAATTTCTAT
>CAMQVI010000073.1 GCA_947038195.1 uncultured Brevinema sp. | reverse complement strand
CTTTTATATTATATATTTTTTGTTAAATAAGATAATAGCGTGGTTCAAATCTTCTCTAGGGGGTGTCTTTCGCAACACCCCCTATAACCCCCATGCGACTTAAGAGGTTTTTTAAGATATGCAGTAAGATATTTCGGTAGAAGTAGATAATTTCGATAACTGCATAAGACAATAGTCTCGTAGCTTCGCTAACTCGCTATTCTCTAAAAACCCCCCTAAGAACCCCCTTTTTTGGTAGCGTAGCACTCTGTGAGTGGTAGGAGCTATTTGGGAGACACCACAAAAATATCTCTTTTATACCAAAGACAATTATTAACATTTTGATTTGAGGGGGATTATTTGAGAAATCTAAAACACTGGGAAAATGGGGAGTTTTCTAAGGGGTGAGGATGTTTGTTATAATTATATCTGTAATAATAACAAACTATTGAATTTTATTTATATAAGAGATATAATAATAGGGAATTAAAATTATAAGGATATTAAAATGATGAGTGCAAAGAAGAAACGATTTGTAGGCATATTAATTTGGGGGATTGTTCTAATACCTATTTATTGGTTTAAGTTCAAAATTAATGATTATAACAAAAACATCTTAAAACAGGCTATACTTGAGGGGAGTATAGAAGAAGTGAAATCAGCAAGTACTGATGTGATTAACATGAGGGTAGATAAAACTAATAGTTTTTTGAATCTTACTTTTGAACAAGGTGGAAATGAAAAATATTTCACCATTGCCTCACACCTTATCGAACAAGGGGCTAAAGTCAATAAAAAAAATAAAGAAGGGAATACTCTTTTACATACGATGGCGGAGAAAAATAACTTCACCTATGTTAAGCTACTCTTAGATAACAATGCAGATATTAACGCTCAAGACAGTCAGGGAAACACTCCTTTAGATATAGCTCTCAATAACAAGCATTTTTCATTAGCTAAAAAGCTGATAGAATATGGGACGCTTACTAATAATATAGTACAAAATAATGATTGGTTATTGTTTTTTGCTGTAAAAGATGGGGATTTGGATGCTGTAAAGGAATTAATCAGCAAAGGGGCTAATATTAACATTCAAGATAGTTATGGGCTTACTCCTCTGCATATTGCGTCAGATGATGGGGATTTGGAGATTGTTAAATATTTAGTCGAGCAAAAGGCTGATATTAATATGCTAAGTGAAAATCATAGGACTCCTTTATTTATAGCGGCTACGGATGGATATTTAGAAATAGTACGTTACTTATTCCAAAAGGGAGCTGATCTTAACGCCTCTACGACAGCAGGATTTACTCCTTTAACAAATGCTGCCTATAATAAATATTTTAATATTGTGCGATTTTTGATTGAAAATGGTGTGAATGTCAACCAAACTACTTTATCAGGACATACAGCCCTTCATAATGCAAGTGATAAAAATGATTTTAAAATAATTAAATATTTAATTGATAGAGGGGCTAATATTAATGCTCAAACTACTAATGGATTTACATCATTCCTTAGTGCCACAAGTAAAGCGAATAATTATGAAACTATTAAATATTTAGCAGACAAAGGTGCTAACATAAATGCTATGAGTTATGCAGGCTGGACACCACTTATTAATGCTTCAAATATTCCAGATAACTATGAAACTGTTAAATATTTAGTGGATAAAGGTGCTAACATAAATCCTATCAATGATAAAGGCTGGTCACCACTTTTTAATGCCTCAGGTAAAGCGAATAATTATGAAACGATTAAATATCTAGTGGATAGAGGTGCTAATATAAATGCTACTAGTGAGTCAGGATTTACCCCACTCCTTAATGCAGCGGGGATTTTAGGTAATTATAAAACTATTAAATATCTCGTAGAAAATGGGGCAAATGTAAATAGTGCTAATGATGAAGGGTGGACCCCTCTGATTAATGCTTCCAATATTTCAGATAATTATAAAACTATTGAATATCTCGTAGATAAAGGTGCAGATGTGAATAGTGCTAATGATGAAGGGTGGACCCCACTCCTTAATGCAGCGGGGATTTTAGGTAATTATAAAACTATTAAATATCTCGTAGATAATGGTGCTGATATAAATATGGTTAATAAGACAGGGTTTTCCCCTATGCATAGGAGTGCTTCTTTTGGAGATATAGGCATGATAAGCTATCTACTAAGTAAAGGTGCCAATATAAATAGAGAGACTAATGACGGTTTTACCCCCTATTACTACGCTAAAATAAATAAGCGTGGAGATGAGGTCACCAAATATCTATTGGAAAATGGAGCTCATAAAATGACAAAAAATCAAATGATGTACTATATTGATCTTTTTATGAGTGTTTTCCAATCTAGGGTAATTACAGAAGATAGCTAATTTTATATTTTTATAAATGATTTTTATTGAAATTGTGGGATTGAGATTTTGGCACATGGAAATTTGGAATAGAGGCTAGTTTATTCATCGAGGGTAGCACAAGCTGTTTTGAATGTGATTTGACTTTCTTGGAATTTTTTATCCTTAAAGGGGAATGTTTTATCAAACTCATTCACTTCATCATCCGACACATCCAAGGCATCAGAAAAGACCACATGGGCATTGATATTATCAAAGGCACCTTCATAAAGGGGTAATGCTAGTAGCCCAATATAGAATTTTCCATCTATCTGCGTTATATTGTATTTTTTGCCCCCTGAAAATCCGTAAGGCTCATAATGATAGGGGTAGCCCATAGTTAAAATGCCACGAAACCCCATCTCTTTAGCAAGATCAATGGAGTGGGTAATTAGTTTTCTTCCTAGTCCTTTTCTATGGAATTTTGGGGAAATGAAAAAGGGCCCGAAAGTAATGGTTTTATACTCTTGCCCATCTTTGGAGATGAGTTTAGAGTGTGTATAAAAGATAGCTCCTTCAACAGTACCATCTACTTCAATGACAAATGTTAGTTCCTTGATGAAATCATGATGCTCTCTCATTTTATGAATGACATAATGCTCATGTCCACCAGGAAAATACAGATTCCAAAAAGCGTCTCTCGCAAGCTCTTCAACTCTTCTGAAATCACTAGGTTTTTCGTTTCTAATCTTTATATTCATTTTTAATATCCCATTTAGTTCTTGAAGCCTTTTGGGGTGCGAAGCAATAAGACTATGTGATGTTGTTGAAAATTATTTTTTAAGTAAATAATATTTTTTTAGAGATTCCCATTCACAAAGAAAAACGCCAAAAGCAATAAAGAAAATCCCCAATAATTTATTAGTGGTGAGGGATTCGTTTAAAAGAATGATCGCAAAAATAAAAGTCCATACGGGGTGCAAGGACATGATTAATCCTGTTTTCAATGGATCCTGAGTGAGTTTTTGTCCATAGGCTAACATTCCATAAGCTACTACTGTGCCAACAAATCCCACAAAAATTATGGAGCTAATAGTCGCAAGATTCCAAACTTGAGGAAAGTCATCTAAAAAGAAGACGAAGATAGAAACGGCAACTAAAGCAAAGAGACTCTGAAAAATATGGAGCTGGAAAGGGGAAGATTCTTTGTCGACGAAATGATTTGTGAAAATAATATGGAGGGTAAAACATAAGGAGCTTAATAATGCCAATAATATACCAATATTCCAAGAAAATTCTATAGAATGAGTGCTTTGGTTAAAGAAGATAACACCAATACCTGCACTAAACATCGCTAGAATATTGAAAATGGTGATCTTTTTTTTGAATAAGATATAATTGAAGATAGGGATTAAAACCATATTAGTGCTAAGGAGAAAGGCGCTAACACTAACATCTAAGTATTTTAAGCTGTATACTTGTGTAAGTATCGCTGAGAAGAGTACTAGTCCTAAAAAAAATCCTCTTTTTATCGTGTTAAAGGTAACATCTTTAATAAAAAACACACATAAAAGAATAAAGGAAAAGCGAAAAAATACAATATAAAGGGAAGAAAATCCCGATTGGAGGAGTATCTTCTGAGGGATAAAGGAAAAGCCCCAAAAAAATACAGCTAAATGAATGAGTAAAGAGCCATAGGTTTTATCAGATATTTTCATGAATAAATACCCCTCTGTTAAATTATTCAGCATACAATATTTCTCTAAAAGAATATATGAGTACATGGTCCAAAGATTTTTTATTTTTGGGTTTATAATATATAGATATTTTTAGAGGATATTAGTACCAATTATTTATTTCTTAAGTAAATAAGACTTTTTTAGAGATTGCCATTCACAAAGAAAAATACCGAAAGCAATAAAGAAAATCCCTAATAATTTATTAGTGGTGAGTGATTCACTTAAAAGAATGATCGCAAAAATAAAAGTCCACACAGGCTCTAAGGACATGATTAATCCTGTTTTTAATGGATCCTGAGTGAGTTTTTGTCCATAGGCTAACATTCCATAAGCTACCACTGTGCCAACAAATCCTATAAAAATGACGGAGCTGATAGTTTCAGTATTCCAAACTTTAGGAAAATCTTCTAAAAATAAGACGAAGATAGATACAGCAACTAAAGCAAAGAGACTCTGAAAAATATGGAGCTGGAAAGGAGGGGAGTCGTTATCGACAAAATGACTCGTGAAGACAATATGAAGGGTAAAACAAAAAGAGCTCAATAAGGTCAATAATACACTACTATTCCAAGAAAATTCTACAGAACTAGTACCTTGGTTAAAGAAGACGACCCCAATACCTGCACTAAAAACTGCTAAAATATTGAAAATAGTAATCTTTTTTTTGAATAATATATAATTGAGGATGGGGATTAAAACCATACTGGTGCTAACGAGAAAGGAACTAACACTAACATCTAGGTCTCTTAAGCCGTATACTTGCGTAAGCATCGCCGTGAATAGTAATAGCCCTAAAAAGAGACCTCTTTTTATCGTGCTGAAGTGGATATTTTTAATGAAAAATACACAAAAAAGAATAAAGATAAAGCGAAAAAAAACAATGTAAAGGGAAGAAAATCCTGACTGGAGGAGTATTTTTTGAGGGATAAAGGCAAAGCCCCAAAAAAACACGGCTAAATGGATGAGTAAAGAGCCATAGGCTTTATCAGATATTTTCACGAATAAATACTCCCATTAAATTTTCTTAAATCAAGATATATTTTTAGTTTATAATATTTTTCACTAAAAAACAAGGGTATTTGATTATATCTGCTGATGCCTTTATTTTTCTGCTTGTAATGTGTAGATATTTAGAGAATAGTATTGACAATATTATATATGTAGTATATAATATTGTATGTTTATCTGATATTTTTAATAGAGTTCTTAGTTCTATTAAAATGAGGGTAAGATTTTTTTTACCCTGAGCCTTTTAGGGTACACTAGCTTAAGACAGAAAATTTATATTTTAAAATAGTAGGATATTTAATCCTTGTTTTATAGGCAAGACCAAAATGATATTGGGGCAAATCATCTCTATGAAGGGAACACTCCCCCTTTACAGGGATAGTGTACTTATTATTCTACAAAATAAAACTCTCTACTTCGATAGAGAGTTTTATTTTTAAAGGGGCTTATATTTTATAATTCTTGTTTCGTAGGCGCTAGGAGAATCTCTCTAATACAGACCCGTTGAGGTTGCTCATAGGCGAATAGCATCATATTAGCAATGTCCTCTGAGTGTAATAATTCTTCCAATCCTATTCTTTCTTTATTGTTCTGATAATTGGTTTTAATGGTTGTGTCCGTAGTATGGCTTAGGAGCTCTGTTTCTACGATGCCAGGGGCAATAATAGTAGAACGTACGTTAGAGCTGGCTAATTCTTCTCTTAATATTTCGGAGATGGCATGGACGGCAAATTTGGTACCTCCGTAAACCATACGTGTTTTAGAGGTTTTACGTCCTGCTGTAGACCCTATATTAAAAATAGTACCAGTATTACGTTCTTTCATACCTTTGACGACGTATTTAATACCGTAGAGGAGCCCTTTGATGTTGATGTCTATCATTTGTTCCCATTCGTCAACTTCTTGAGTAGATGAGTCTCCTAGAAGCATTACACCTGCATTGTTGACAAGACAATCTATAGGACCATAGAGGGCTTCTCCTTCCTCTAAAGCTTTATAGAGCTCATTTTTATTGGTGACATCTACTTTTTTACAAAGACAATTAGGGAGCCTGAGCGCTTCCATTTTTTCTACACGTCTGGCTATGAGTAATAGAGGGTGTCCTGCTGCAGAGAATTTTTGAGCTGTGGCAGCTCCTATCCCAGAACTGGCACCAGTAATAGCAACTAGTTTTTTCATATTTTAACCTCATCATAAATTTCTAATAATTAATTATATAAATCTCTTCTTATTTAGTCAATACTATTTATAATAAAAAAGAGCCCCTAAGAGCTCTTTTTTATTATAGTCTTCCAAGCATTTGGAGATTGTTTAAAAATTCTGCATTGGTGGGAAAGCGTTTCATAGATTGATTGATTTTTCCAATGATTTCTTCGTTAGTCATATTAGCAAATACTTTTCTAAGCATTTGACTACGTTCTAAAGTAAGAGCATCTAATAATAATTCTTCTTTTCTTGTTCCAGAAACTTTTAAATCAAAAGCTGGGAAAGTGCGTTGGTTGGCGAGATTTCTGTCTAGGTTAATCTCCATATTACCTGTGCCTTTGAATTCTTCGAAGATAACATCGTCCATTTTAGAACCAGTATCTACAAGGGCAGTAGCAATAATAGTAAGACTTCCTCCCTCTTCAATGTTACGGGCGGCACCTAAGAATTTTTTAGGTTTATGGAGAGCACCAGAATCAATACCACCAGATAAAACCTTACCAGTAGATGGCTCTACTTGGTTATAGGCACGAGCTAAACGAGTAATAGAATCTAATAGTATAACAACATCATGTCCACTTTCAACAAGCCTACGGGATTTTTCTAGAACCATCTGAGCGACACTAACGTGCTTTTGAGCAGGTTCGTCGAAGGTAGAAGATACAACCTCAGCTTTAACAGAACGTTGCATATCGGTAACTTCTTCTGGTCTTTCGTCTACTAGAAATACAATTAATTTAATTTCAGGGTGATTGGTGGTAATACTGTTGGCGATATCTTTAAGAAGGCTCGTTTTACCCACCTTAGGAGGGGAGACGATTAATGCTCTTTGTCCTTTACCAATAGGGGCGAAAATATCAAGCATACGCATTCCTGTGTTGGTAGGGTTACATTCTAGTATAATTTTCTCTAAGGGGAAAATAGGGGTGAGGTTAGAGAATAAGGTGCGTTTACGAGAAACCTCTGCTGATTTTTCGTTAATACTTTCTACACGGAGCATAGCAAAGAATTTTTCTTCTTCCGTACGGTGAGGAGGACGTATTTGTCCTTGAAGGACGTCGCCACTTCGCAGTCTAAAGAGAGAAATCTGGGAAGGAGATACATAGATGTCATCGGAGCTAGGTAAATAGCTATAACGAGGGGATCTTAAAAATCCAAAGCCACCATCTATAAGCTGTAAGGTGCCACCACCGTAAATAATACCTTCATCTTCTGCATGTTTACGTAGTATGGAATAAACAAGCTCCTGCGTGTGCATACCTTCACAATTTTCTAGTTTAAGGTGAGCTGCTACCATTAATAATTCTGTGATGGATAATTGTTTTAGCTGGTTAATAAATAAGAATTTATTGTCTTCAGAAAATAATTGTTCTATTACTTTTTTAGGGTCATGGGAATGTTCATAAATACTAAAAAGATATTTACCATATTGTTCAAAATCAATATCTACAGAAGGATAATCATCTTCGGAGTATTCTTCGATTTTAGGTCTTTGAGGACCACGTTGATTTTTGTATTTATTATTACCATTATTGTTATAGTTATTACGTTGAGGGGGACGAGATTTGGGGTTATGGGGATATCTTGATTCAGATCTTTCGCTATTTTCGTTGTTTTCGTTTCTTTCGTCTGAAGAATATCTTTTAGGCGGTCTTTCACTATTTTCGTTTGATGAAGAGTATCTTTTAGGAGATCTTTCACTGTTTTCGTCTGATGAATGAGCTTCTGTATTTTTACGAGAGGGCATAGGTTTTTTAGGGGCTCTTTCGCTATTTTCATGGTTG
>CAMQVI010000072.1 GCA_947038195.1 uncultured Brevinema sp. | reverse complement strand
ACCAATACAATGATAAAAGGTATTGTTAATTTTAATACTGGTAATAATATTGAAAAGATAAATTTCAAAGGATCTCAAGTAAATGATAATTTATCATTAGAACTCTGCCCAGAAAAATGTGAAAATTGGGAAACTGCCTGTATCCTAAAAGATGAAGAGTTAAAACGTAATAACACTATAAAAGCCTTAGAATATCACGCCGAAGAAAAAGAACATTATATGAAAGAATTATGGGACAATAAAAAGATAATAGATTTGATATCCTTAATGCTTAGTAAAATCGTTAATAATCATGGACAGAATTGGTTTCAAGCTCTATGTTTTACGCTATCTATTCCTATTTTTTCTTACACCCTATTTTCTCTTTCTAATAATTTGTTTTGGAATATAGTACTATGGGAGCTAGGATTAGTAGTAGTCGTGAGCTTTATAGCCTTTTTCAAACCAATATCTAAACTCAGTAAAAAAATTAATTTGAAAACTACTTCGACCTTAGGGAAAAATCTTATAATTTTATATAACCTTCTTTTTAACACACAAACTCTATTATGTGCTTTTTATCTTTCTAGTATAGGGATATTGTTTTATTTTGGGATGAATCCTGTTGATTTGGGAACACATCTAGGGGAATTGATTGATTATTTTGTGCCTACTAACTATATTTCTTTAAAAAGCTATGTTAAGGAGATTTCTTATCGTGGAAATATCTTAACAATTAGTGGGGGATTCGTTTATATAATAGGTAAGATAGCTCTACCTTATGGTATCTATGAAGTTTATAAAGCATTTAGAAAATATAGATAAATAAAGCCCTCTCTAAACACACGATAATATCTTTTTAAAAAACACTTATGATAAACTGCTTAAATTTTGATTCGCCCCGACGGATTGCTCTAGCCACCTTATAATCTAAAAATCTCTAAATCATAGCATAAATAAAAACATCTAAAAAATCTCCATCGTGGGGATTCTAAAGGGGATTAGTAGTCCCCTTTCGTCGCAAGGGGTTTGGGGGTGTTGCGAAAGACACCCTCATAAAGAAGATTTGAACCACGCTATTATCTCATTTAACAAATATATAATATAAAAGAGATTTTTGGAGCATCCCTTTTTTTACTAAGGGGAGTACTGGCACTCCCCCTAGAAACCCCCGCCAAATAAGGGGCTACTTGCCCCCTATTAACCCCCCGATGTAGAAATTTAGATGTTTTAAGTTTTTTCTTTTTCGTTTAGATAATTCCACCGAATCAAAGCCCTTTTATGAAATCGATTTAGGAAATATAGCTAGTTTAAATAAAAAAATCCGCAGTAGAACCCAATCCCATGGTATCTCAGCACTTCTTTTAGAAAGGCTCCCAATTCCATTGAATCTACTGCGGATTTAATACTATATTAATTGTATGAAATCTATATAAAAAAACCCCATCAATAAACTTCGATGAGGTTTTTTTATATAGATTTTATTTTGACTAATAACAATACAAAAAAATGCCCATAGAGTTTGCATTGTATTCAATCTCACAGAAAAGAATCTTAAATATTTCTATCTAATACCCAATCCCGGAAAAGATACAAACTACTATGAGCAGTTATTGTAAATTTACCCGGGATTGGATATTAAGGCAAGCGTATATCCATACTTTTAAAAATAAAAAGAACTATCTAACGATAATCCCTTACTTTTAAAAAGCATGAGATAGAAAACAGATTATTTCTAATCTGTGAGATTGAATACGAATTATTATACTATAGGTACATATTTTTGTCAAGAGCGTTTCTGTTATAGAGAGATTTATCTTCACTTCTTCTTAATTGCTTATATAAAAAGAAAAACCCCTTCTAAAAAAGAAGGGGTTTATTAATAATGATAAATTATATACTAAAATATCTAAGGAATACGAATAATCAAAGCATTCAAAAGTAACCAAAGACCTAGTAAAACCATAGCAGCAATGAGCCATGATTTGAATTTTTCTTCATAGAGAACTCGTCTTTTAACTTCGATTTCGCTTTTTTCTAAGCTATCGATTTCATTATAAACATCTTCCAGAGCCGTTTCACTCGCTGCCTCAAAATACTTACCACCTGTGATACTCGCTATTTCTCGTAAGGTTTCAGGATCGAAATCCCCCCCTGGTTTATAAACATATTCTGTTCTCGACCTATAAGGTTGCCAAGAACCCGCCGTATTTCCTATTCCAATAGTATAAATCTTCACCCCTAATTCTCTAGCCACATTAGCGGCAGAGATAGGCTCGACAATACCAGCATTATTAATACCATCTGTTAGAAGGATAATCACCTTACTTTTCGCACTAGAGTTTTTGATCCTATTGAGGGCTGTTAAAATCCCCAAACCAATAGCCGTTGCCCCTTCATCAAAAAAAGTAATTTCATCTACTAAAACTTTCAATAGTTCCTTATCCGTTGTCAAGGGTGCTTTCGTAAGGGCATAACTAGCGAACAAAACCAAAGCAATTCTATTAAATTCTTGTTTGCCTATATAATTTTTCAATACCCTTTTAGCCACTTCTAATCTTGTTTGTCTTATGAGGTTGCCCCCAGAATCTTGAAGCGTTTCTACTCCCATAAAAGAGCCTTTTCTCACATCTGCAGGAGGTTCATCAATAAACATCATACTCCCAGACAAGTCCGTAACCAGTACGATATCCACACCGAGATTGTTATTAGAAACAATAGCAGAACCGCCACGAGGTCTTGCCAGAGCAATCACCAACACAGCCACCAAGCCCAATAAAAGAGCTTCTTTCAAAAAATTAACAATAAGAGCAAAATTATCTTTCTGCTTCAAATCCAATAATTTCAACCAGGGAAAAGGGAAACGTCTATGATTCCAAACCCCTCTTCCGAGTTTCGTGTATTTTAAGACAATATACAAAGGAATAGCCAGTAAAAACCATAAATATCTAGGATTTTCGAAGTTCATCAGCGTTCTCCTTGTCCTCTTGTCTTTTAATCATTTTCACCATTTTATAACTTTCTATGATAACTTCTTCTATTCTATCACTGCTAAAAATCTGCTTAGCATATTTAGCTCTATCTGTACTACGAAGAAGAAAGGTGATATTCTCTTGCAAGTCTTCGTCTGTTTTTTGTTCTTTCATCATTTGCACTACTTCTCTTGTGGGCATTTCTAGTGCTAGAGGAATTTTAGTATAAGACAAAAACTCTCTTATTGTCTCAGATAATTCTACGAAAAACTCTTTATAGGTTTCTTCGGTGAGTGTACTTTTTTGTTTTTCGAGCTTATCTAGTTTGTCTTTTGCGAGAACATAAGGATCAATGGGTTTTTCTTCCACAACTTTTTCTTTAGGTTTATAATACTGAGTGGCTAAAACCACCCCTAAAATCACCAATAAAAAAACAAGTAATAAAATAGTCCAAAGATGATTCCAAACATAATAAATGGGTTCTATATCAGCTAGTGTTATATTGGTGTTAGAAATCAAATCATTAGTAATAGGTATCAAAAAACTTGGAGTATAAAAAATATTAGTATTACTATTAAGATCAAGAGCAGTTATGAGTAAAGACGGCATGGGGTAACTTTGTAGAGCGTAGGTTCTTACAGAGAGATCTATACTCGTAGGCGATAAATTAGACACTTCTATATCGGTATCACCTAAAGCCACAATATTAGTCCCTATTTCTAAAATCTGCATAATAGATCTAGGCATCTTATAAGAAACCTCAAAAGGTTTCCCCAATTGAATATTAGATAGATTCACTTCAAAAACGACTTCATTATTAGTGGGAGCTACAGGGATAAGATTAGTATTTTCTTGAGAAAAAGATAATACACTTTTTGAAATGAGAAAAACAAGTAGAACAATCTTCATAAAAACACTTCCTTTAGTGGATATACTATTATATAATAACTTACTTTTATAATATTGTCAAACAGAAAGAAGAGTGCTTTAGGTTGAGTTTCTTTATAAAATCAGTTATAATTTAAAGACTAAAAAGTGAGGGAAGTATGAAAATTAGCTATATAGGCACCGCCAAAGGACTTCATGCACAAGCTGTAAAAAATTTCGCTAAAGGTAACTATAAAATCGCTTATGATACCTGGTCTACTATCCTTGATAAAAGCTCTGGTGATATTGTGGCTTTAAAAGGACTCGCTTATTGTTGTGTTTTAGAAGATAAAGACAGAGAAGCACGTTCTTATTTAGATGAGGCTATCTCCTATGCAGCTAACGACCCCGAAATCCCCAACCTCATCGCCATCATCTACCTACAAAATGGTCAAGTACAAGAAGCCATAGAGACCTTATTAGAAGCCATAGAGAGAAAAAGTGACCCCCTCCTCACCAAAACTTTAAACACCATAAAAGACCTCAAGACTCCTGATTCTGCTAAAATGATTTCCACTAAACCCCTAATGCATCTAACCTTACCCTCTGCTGGTTATTTATTAGAAAACACCAAAGCCGCCTTTCTAAAATTTGCTCCCATAGGAATACCTGTTCTCCTTGTGCTTTTGCTTATCCTTCTCTACCCTTACATGAGGAATACTGCCCTAGGTCTTAACATTCAAAACAGAGGTGGTATTACTGCTGCTACAGAAATAAATATAAAAGGCATTAAAGAAATCGTCAACGCTAGAGAAAATTTTAAAATTATTCTAGATGCAGACCTCATCAAATACAAATTCGAACAATTAAGAAAATCTATCTCCGACCAACATCACAACAGAGCCAGGATTCTTGTTAATGAATTGTTTGCCTCCAATGCTAGCTTTGCTATAAAAGAAAGAGTAGAGATTATGGAAGGTTTTATTATAGAGCCCACCGTAGATAGTGTTGACTATGTGCCCACCTATAAAGAGATTGCTATTGCCCCAGCTATTTATGAAGGAGTTATGCTCCGCTGGCAAGGGACTATCGCCAATCTCCACCATCAAGGACGTAAAAAAACTACTTTTGATTTATTAGTCAATTTTGTAGGACAAGGTCAAATTGAAGGAATAGCCGCCGTAGAATTAGAAGGCATGCAAGAGCTCAATAACGGTGAAAAAATAACGGTAATAGGGCCCGTACTAGGCATTACCGAAGATAATAGAATTATTATGAGAGGGGATAAAATCCTCCCTCTCTCTTAAAAAAACACACAAGGAAATATATATATATGGCAAAATTATTTTTTGAAACATATGGTTGCCAAATGAACATCGCTGAAGCCGATTCCCTCATTGTCAAATCCACCCAAAGAGGGCATGAGATCGTAGAATGTGCTGAAGAAGCAGATATCATCATTATCAACACCTGTTCCGTACGCCTCACAGCAGAAAGTCATGTTATAGGACGTTTAGGTTATTATAGAGCCTTAAATAGAGAAAGATTAGATAGGGATCTTAGAGTTATTCTCATGGGTTGTATGAGCGAAAATATTGGCTTAGAAGTTAAAACCCAATTCTCTGATATTGTGTCTATTTTATGGGGCACCTACCATAAAGACCTCTTTTTAGATTATATAGAAGATTTAGAAGTTAAACAAGAATCTCTAGGATTTGGAGCAGCTTATTCCTTTATGCCTGCCACCCCTTCTAAAGAATACCCTTTTAAAGCCTACCTTCCTGTTTCTCATGGATGCAATAAACATTGTAGTTATTGTATTGTACCCCACGTTCGAGGCTTAGAAAAAAACAGGAATTTTGAAGAAATCCTCGACAATGCTAAACAATTAGTAGACGAAGGGGTAAAAGAAATTTGCCTTTTAGGTCAAACTATAGATACCTATAAAGATGGAGATAAAAGACTTCCCGACCTATTAGAAATGATTGCCACTAAATCGGGGATAGAGAGATTGACCTTTCTTACGGCTCACCCTAGAGAGTTTCTCTATGAGACCATAGAGCTTATGAATACCTACTCTAATATCATGCCCTTTTTACACCTTCCTTATCAATCAGGCAGCTCCCGTATTCTTGAAAAGATGAAAAGAGGCTATACTATTGAAGACTATTTAGAAAAAGTAGAAAATATTAGAAAAATTAGACCTGATATTGTTCTTTCTACAGATATTATTGTAGGATTTCCTACAGAAACAGAACAAGAATTCGAAGAAACTCTAAACATATTAAAAACCGTACACTATAACGAAGCCTTTTTGTATCGTTATAATACGAGACCTAATACCCCTGCTGCTAACTATGAAGGACAAGTGCCTGAAGAAGAAAAATTACGTCGTTTGGGTATTCTTGTAAAGGCTCATAGAAAAATCATAGCCGAATTACTCAAAAACCAAGTAGGTGCCACCACGACAGCTCTCTTTGATAGAGAATCTAAATATAGCCATAAGGTATTTGAAGAAACGGGTAAAAAACAATACTTAGGACGTACCCTCAATAATCTTGTATGTACCGTAGAATCTGAATCAGACCTAAGAGGACAGATACTAGAAGTAGAATTATACGAATCTTTCCACTCCGTCCTCAAAGCCTCACTAATAAATAAGGATAAATCCCATGATGCAAAAATTACAAACATCTCTCTCTCAAGCTAAAGCCGACTTTGTAGAGATTAATTACTCAGAAAGTACAGGATCAGCCATCAGCATCTCTAAAGGAGAAGTAGAGCGTTGTCTTAACTCACACGGCTCATCTGGTTCTGTCCGTTCTTTCCATAAGGGAGGAATAGGATTTTGTTCTTTTAACAATAAAGACTTTACTACTGGGGTACAAAAATCCCTAGAGAGTGCTTTAGTGGGGGGCAATGTAGGGCGTTACCTCGCCGATAGCCCTATCATAAAAGATAAAGTAGAAAACAAAGTAGTAAGAGATCCTCTAGCTCTTAGCTTAGAAGAAAAATTTGATTTCATCCAAAAAATATACAAGCTCCTCGAAGACCCTAGCATAAGCACCTCTAGTATTAATTTTAGAAATTCTACAAGGGATCTCTCTTATTTATCATCTAATGGTACAGAGATCGAACAAACCAAACATTTCACAGGAATGTCTGCCTCCGTCTCTATTAAAGATGGCAACAAACTCCAACAAGCTTACTTTTCTGAAGGGACTTATGGAGGAATGGAAATACTCGATGGCTATGAAGAAAAAATAGATACCATTAAAAAAAGAGTAAAAGACCTCATCAAAGCCCCTAAAGTAGAATCTGGCACCCATAGAGTCCTCCTCAATCCCAATCTTGCAGGAGTATTTGCCCACGAAGCTTTTGGACACATGAGCGAAGCAGACTTTTTAGCAGACAATCCCGAACTATTAAAAAAAATAGAATTAGGTACTATTATTGGAGCTGAAGAGCTATCTATTACAGATGATGGAAGAGATGAGCATTTATGTGGCTGGTGTCCTTATGATGATGAAGGTGTTTCTGCCAGTAAAAGAGAATTAATTAAAAATGGAAAAATCGCCTGTTATTTACAATCTCGAATTACAGCCCATGACATGGGCATGAAACCTACAGGTAATGGACGAGCCTTGACCCCTTTTCACTCCCCCATCCCTAGAATGACGAATACCTACATAGAAAATGGCACTAAATCTTTCGAAGCATTATTAGAAGAATTATGGGACGGAATTTATGCTTGTGATATGATAGGAGGAATGACCAATCTCGAGACCTTTACTTTTTCTTCCGCCTATGCTTATAAAGTAGAAAAAGGAAAAATCGTAGGATTAGTAAGAGATGTCGTTTTATCAGGTACCTTATTTGAAACAATGAAAAACATCATCGGTATAGGTAATGACCTTCAACACCACGGAGGACTGGGTGGTTGTGGTAAAGCAGGACAAAATGGTCTCCCCGTTTCCACAGGAAGCCCCCACCTTTTAATAGATAAAGTCCTAATCGGCTAAGCCCCCTACACCCCCTACACCAATACACAGAGGGCAGTATTTAGCTTATTTAGGGCAATGATACAAGTAAAGATATTTTCAAGATAACTGATAAAATGATCCCTCATTTTTATCTATCCATTATAAATAAGTTATCTAAGCTATTACAGACAATAAAGAGATGAGCTTAGGGGTCTCCCTAAAAAAGGGAATTAATTAAAACTTGTTATTTATAACTATTACAAACAATAAAGAGATGAGCTT
>CAMQVI010000071.1 GCA_947038195.1 uncultured Brevinema sp. | reverse complement strand
CAAAAGAGCTACAGCTGTAAATAATAACAAAGCTCCCAAAAATGGATATATTGGAGCTATTATTTTATCAATAGGAAGAAAAGCAGCTAAGAAATAATATCCTAAAATGATATAAAAGAATGCGTTGACATTCATCCAAGCAGGCAGAGCTAGAAAACTATCTGTTAAGTTAAAGAGCATTGCTGCTGGTCCTTTTGCGAAAATCACAGCCAAGAGCATTAATAAAATAAGAGAAAATCCTCTCATAACTTGTTGAGGTATGGGTCCTAAATAAACCCCTACGAGCTCCCCTATTGATTTACCTTGATTACGCATAGATGTTACACCTACTATCATATCGTGTACGGCACCAGCAAAAACACAACCAAAAGCTATCCAAAGAAAAGCAGCAGGGCCAAACAAAGCCCCAGCGATAGGACCATAAATAGGGCCTAAACCAGCTATATTCAAGAATTGAATCATCACAACACGCCATAAAGGTAAAGGCACATAGTCCACACCATCTGCCATACTTATAGCAGGCGTCGGGGCATCACTAATACCAATAATTTTTTCGACTATAGCCCCATACACAAAATAACCTAAGAGTAGCACTGCTACACCCATAAAAAATAAACTCATATAATATCTCCCTAATTCAATAATATTGTTATTAATAATAGTATAACCTAGAACAGAGCATTGTCAATAGGTATTTTATAATATATATATATATAAATATCTAATTATTAGATTTACACTATTTCCCATTAAAAAAACAGCCTTCTTTTATGCTCAACTAATCTCCTCAGCCTCTAATCTAAATACATTATGCTCATGTAATCTTACTTGATATAATTTTATATCCTTATCCTTAATTAATTCTGTTATCAATTCTATATTATCTTTTGGAAAATCCTTGCCCAGATAAATAGCCTTTATAGGGCGATAAATCTTATCAATACCATAAGTCATCACTCTATATTCTTTTTCATATTCCCAGTTTAAATGTTTCGTTCTAAACAAATCAAGAAAAGATATCTCCTCTCCCGCACCATTACCACCCATGCTATTACTCTTCATTGATACTTGAAAATTTTCTGAATCAATTTTTAATTCTTCTTTATATTTCACCTCTAGTAAGCTAGTATCTTTTTTATCAAAATTGGAAAAATCATATTCTATACTAATACCCTTATGTTTATCCGTATAATGACTGTACATGAGTACATTGAGAGGAGTGGTAGAGAAACAGGCGATACGAATCTTTTTAAGTAGCTCTTGTATCTCTTCTGTTTCTTCTATTAATTTAATAGTAGGATCTGTAGGGTCATTAAAATCAAATATCTCACTAACATACTTATAGCCTTGAACAATAGCATCTATGGTATTTTTATCGAAAGGCACATAAGAATATAGGGTATGAGGATTAATATCTATTTGTTCCCCATTTTTATCTACAATAATATCAATAATTTCATTAGTTTTTTCATCACGATTTGTCTTCTTTGATTCGAAATTATCATTTTTGTGTTTATTGATAATATCTTTTATAGTATTAATTACTTGTTCTTTATCTATTTTTTTAGTTTTATATAAATCTATCAGTAAAAAATATAATTTATATGGTACTCTATCTGTATACTCAACATAGAGTGTAAAATCTTCTAGAGCTTCTTCAAATTTTTCTAAATTAGCATAGATAAGCCCTCTATTAAAATAAGCACCTTTATCTGTAGGGTCTATTTCTATAGCTTTTGTATAATCACTTATGGCTTCCTCAAATTTTTCTAAATTAGTATAGATAAGCCCTCTATTAAAATAAGCACCTTTATCTGCAGGGCCTATTTCTATAACTTTATCAAAATCAATAACTGCTTTGTCAAAATTTCCTAACTGAGCATAAGAAAAACCTCTATTATTATATGCTTCTTTAAAATCAGGAGCTAGTTTTATTATTTCATCATAATATTTTATTGCTTCTTCGTAATTTTGTTCATTAAAATGTCTATCTGCTTCTATCGTAAGTTGTCTTATTTTATCTCGATTGTTCTGGGGAAGACTTGTTTTAGATTCTATATTTTTAAAAATGCCTTTACCTTTTTTAGGTTTCTTTTCACTCATATTCTCCCCCCTCTATAATATCATTTCAATTATATATATATCATACCATTTTTTATAAAAAAAGTCATCATCTAAAATCCCCTCTTTAGAGAATAGCGAAATAATAAACGAAGTAAAATTATTGACACTATTGTCTTACTCAGCGTAAAAAGTGAAACTTTTAAGCAGAGTTCCTTTAAAAACACACTTGTGATAAACCCTTAAATTTTGTCCTACCCTCGTGTAGCAACCCTGTGGGCAGCAATCTACTTCAGCCACACATACAGGTACAAGGGGTAACCACTCCATTATTTAACATCCTTAGAGATTTGCTAGAATAAAAATATCTTGAAATCTCCATGCTACGCTAGAGGATTAATAAGGGGTAGCTAAAGCCATAGTCCCTTATTTGGATCGGGGGTTATACCCGTATAGGGGAGAGCCAAGGCTCCCCCCTAGAAAAGATTGATGCTACAAAATATCTCTTGACAAAAGTCATCATCTAAAAAGCTCATCTAAGCTCCCTCTTGATAAAAGCATATCCCCTATTTTATATAAAAATTTAAGACTAATTACAATATTTGAGTGTTAATCTTTTTTATGAGGGTGTCTTTCGCAACACCCTCAAACTCCCTGCGACTAAAGGGGACTACTAATCCCCTTTAGAATCCCCACGATGGAGATTTTTAGATAGTATTGCTTTAATAGATATCTAACAGTTTTAACACTCATGGAGTGGCTTGAGTAGATTGATGGGGTATCTAAAAAGCTCATCAACACACCCCATTAAAAACATAGTAGAAAAATTGGGGGCGTCCCTACTCTCACTTGACAATTTACCCATTAAATCCTATAATAAGTTGACCAAAATTAATAAGGATTAGAAATAGTCTTTGTTTTCTATTTTTATCTTTTAAAGAGGCATTCATCCTTTTAAAAGATAATTTTGTGCTAGATTTTTTTTATACTAACAATTAGGCTAGATTTATATTAATTGCCCATGGCAGTTTGTAGAAATTTACCTGATTGTTAGTATTTTAAATAGAAATATTTAAGACCTAGCCCTTGTTAATTTTGGTCAATACAGATGTCATGGGCATTTTTATTGGCTGATTTTTTTGATAAAACTCCAATATCATCCCATATCACACAAGGGAAAAAGTATGGAGAGGAGAGATAAAACTCTTAAAGTCATTGATAATAATGAGGAAGAATTTCTAAATCTCCTTAAAGGAAAAAAGATATATTGCTATCGTACCCACTATACAGATAGTACGAGCCCTGTGCTCCTATGTATTGGTGCATTTTTTAGAGAATAGCGAGATAATAAACGAAGTGAAATTATTGACACTATTGTCTTACTCAGCGTAAAAAGTGAAACTTTTAAGCAGAGTTCCTTAATATACCCCTAATGAGATCCTATACCAAAGCCCTCTAAACAAGCATTTCTATGTACATATCCTACACAAAGACAATGATTTTTTTATTTCCTACAACCCTTCCAAAGAAAAATCTCAAATCATCTTTCTAAAGCCCCATCATTTATTTGATTTGACAAAAACCCCCATTTCTATAGATTAATTTCAATCACCCAAAAAATCTCCTCAATGATCTTTTAAGATTTTATGATACTCAATAAAAAATTTCCTTTTTGGAGGAAAAATGATTAAAATGAGAGAAAATAAACAAATGACTTTAAAGTGACTATTTTCCTAAAAAGAGTCACTTATGCTTTATAAAAAGTCATTTTTTTGATAAAATTTGAGCTAAAAAGTCACTTTTAGAGGGCTTATTCATTTAAAAAAAGAAAACAATCAATAAAAAAATTTTATTAATAGGTTTGCGAAATTTAAAATCCTAGAGTATAATAATTAAGTACCTAATAAAAGAAATAGGGGGCAAGAATGCTTACGAACACTTGCTTTGAAACAGAACGATTACGTTTTAGATTGTGGGCTAAAGAAGATGAAGAGCACTTTATCGCTATGGGACAAGACATAGAGGGAATGAATTTTTTTTCCAGACCTTATACCCCCGAAGAATCTCAATGTAAAATGTACGAACATATATATTTCATAGAAGAACATGGCTATGGATTTTGGGCAGTAGAAGAAAAAGAAAGCAAGGAATTCATTGGCACCATTGGATTTAACTATCCTAGTATCAGTTCTTTTTTCACCCCCTGCCTACAAATGGGCTGGTGTCTCAGGAAAAAATTCTGGGGACAAGGCTATGCCACAGAAGGCGCCAAAGGGGCTTTGAGCTATCTAAAAGAACACAGTGATATCCCAGAAGTCTACTCCTACACTCATAAAGATAACAAACCCTCCCTTAGGGTACTAGACAAGGTATGCACAGAGTGCTTAGGGCTTTTTGTTCCCCTAGGAGGAGATGCTAATAATCCCGAAGATCAGTACATTGCTTATAAGAGCGTACTATAAGCATGCCTAAGATTGTATTGTACATTGCCATGAGCCTTGATGGCTACATAGCCGATAAGAATAATGGTGTGGACTGGTTAGTAGGACAAGACCCACACAATACAAACATGGGTTCTTACCCTGATTTTCTTAAAACAATAGACAGGGTGATTCTAGGATATACCACGTATCAACAGATAATCACGGAGCTATCTCCTGATAAGTGGGTTTATGCAGGGATGAAAAGCTATGTATTGACTCATAGAGAAGTCCCCTCTCAAGAAGAAATCACATTCACAAACATGGATATAGCACAGCTCACCCATCAATTAAAACAAGAAAAAGGCAAAGATATTTGGCTTTGTGGTGGGGCTAATATCGTCAGTCAATTTATAAAATTGGACTTGATAGACAGGTATCATATCACGCTTATTCCTACCCTACTAGGTGGTGGCGTTCCTTTATTTCAAGAAATGGACCATGAGCTCCGTTTAAAACTCATTAATACCAGTAGCTCTAACGGTATGGTGGACTTAATTTATGAGAAAAGAATATAGGGGGAATAATGAAAGAGTATTTATTTGAATCAAAGCGTTTAGGATTCAGGGTTCTCGATGATAATGATAAGGCGTTTTTTATTAATTTAGGACAAGATCCTGAGGTGATGAAATACCTCCCTGCGATAGAAAGCGAAGAGAAGCTCTTAGAAAAGATGGTATCACTACAAGAGTTTCATAGAAATCTAGGCTATACTTTTTGGGTAGTAGATCATAAAGAAACAGGAGATCAGCTTGGTATTATCGGTGTGAAGCCTGTGTCATTCGAAGCTTTCTTCACCCCTGCGATAGAGATAGGATGGAGAGTAGCAAAAAAGTTTTGGCGACAAGGATTTGCTTTTGAGGCAGCAACACGTTGCTTAGAATTTGCTAAAGAAAAAAATATTGCAAAAGAAATTATTGCTTTTACCAGCTTTGACAACTTATCATCTCAAGGAGTTATGCGAAAACTAAACATGAAACACATAGGCGATTTTGATTATCCCCATTCAGAAGAGAACATAAAACATCTTGCTTTTCGTATAGAACTATAAAGAAAACAGTAAAATTTTTTTGGGAATCTTCTCTTTATATCCTCTTTATACCTATGTATGTTCTATATAATAGTTATAAAAAATAAAAACCAGCTCTTTTTGGGAGCTGGTTTTTTCTTGGGAGTATTTTATTATAAAGGAGTATTTGAAGCTTGGAGAAGCTCTTTCTTATCCAGCTTGACGCCCTCTCTATAAAGGACAATTAAGGCTACAAGCATAAGAGAAGTGTAGGCTACCGTGTACGCCATCCACACCCCTGTTCTCCCAAATAAAGGAGCAAAAGTAAGCATCCCTAAACAGATTATTATAGGAGTAGAGGTGGAGACCCATAAAGCCATCTTATAAAAGCCCATAGCTTGAAGAGCATCCGTAGTAAGGAATACGATAGAATAAGCACAAGTCGCCGTCCCTATAAAGCGTAAAGCCTCTTGTCCTATCCTTACCGTTTCCATGGACGGGGTGAATATTTGAAAAATGAAAGGAGGGGCAATAAAAAAGAGGATAGCTATTGGTATGGTAAAACAAAGATTGAGAAAAATAGTGGTGTGAATAATCTTTTTCACTCGAGAAAAATGGTGAGCTCCGTAATTATATCCTATTAAGGGTTGCATTCCCGCTGCCATCCCCGAGGCAAAAATCATAATTATTTGCCCTGCTCTCATGGTGATACTATAAGCTGCCATGGTATCTGGACCAAAATCTCTTAAAGAGCGATTCCCAATAATATAGGTTAAAGAAAAGATAGCAATTCTAAATCCTGTAGGAAGTCCTATCTTAATAATATTGGAGAGAAGATCTTTTTGGAAGGGAATTTCTTTAGAAAATCTAAGAGGGAACTGGTATAAGCGATATACAAAAATAAGAGCGAAGATAAATACCAAGATTTGAGACATAGCTGTCGCTAGTGCTGCCCCTTTAACACCCCAACCAAATACAATAATAAAAAGGGTATCTAAAACAATATTACAAAAAGCCCCTGAGAGAGAAACTCTCATTGCAAGATCCGTAAATCCCTTAGCACGGATAGCCCCGACTAGGACAAGTCCCCCAGCGTTAATAGGAACAACCCAAAGAATAATTTGAGCATAATCCTTAGAAAATTGTAAAATATCAGGACGTGAACCCACCTGGATTAGAACCCAATCTAAATTAAACAGTATCGTCCATGCTGCAATTCCTGTGAATATCATCCCAAAAAACAATCCATGTACAAGGGCAGACCTTGCTTTTAGGATATCATTGGCTCCCATGGCTCGGGATATATTGGAGTTAGTCCCAACTATGAAAAGTATCCCTATAGCAAAAAAAGATGCTTGTATAGCTATATTTACAGAAATGGCTGCTAGAGCATTGGCATCCACGAAATGTCCAATAAAAATAGAATCCACAATATTGTAAAGCATATCTACAGTCCCAGAAATAATAGCTGGGATAGAATATAATAATATAAGATGGGGGAAATTTTCGGCAGTTAAAAACTGTTTACGGCGTTCTTCTGAAGCGGGCATTATGAATTCCTTTATTTATTTATTGTTATCATTATACGTAACTTTAGTAAAAATAACAAGCTGTATTTGTCTAATAGACCTTAGTATAAATACGAGCATTTTCCTTTGAATTTTTTAGGCTTAAGATTAATTTGGCAAATAGATGTAGAATGCTACCTTGTCGTGTCGATTATATCTTAAAGCCAATATAAATAAGGAATAAGAATATTGTTAATATTTGTTAAAAATTATTGTTTTGCTTATTCTAATTATTGAATTTTGGAGAGAACTACCTTGTTTATGCTAAGAATGCCCAAGCTTATATGGGTAAATTATAGGAGAAAATCTATTCTATGAAAAATTATGAAAAAGATGTTTATTTAGAAACAGAAAGACTACTATTTAGAAGGTGGGAGATGGAAGACGCTCCTTTTTATATCCAGCTCACCCAAGACCCCAAAGTGATGAAATATTTTCCTAAAATCTTAGACGACTTGGGAGCAAGAGGAGAGATGTTTTTTATGGATAGCCGTATTGAAACACTAGGTTATGGATTTTGGGCTGTAGAAGAGAAAAAAAGTGGATTATTAATAGGAGATATCGGTTTTCAAGATATTGCTTTCCCCAATTTTATGGTTTCAGGATTAGAGATAGGATGGCGTATTGCTAAAAAGTATTGGCGTAAGGGCTATGCTTTAGAAGGGGCTCAAGGGCTCTTAAAATCAATTAAAGATAAGAATATCACGGATAAAATATACTCTTTTACCGTAAAAGATAATATTCCCTCAGAAGGGCTTATGAAAAAACTAGAGATGAGCTTTTTACAGGAGTTTGATCATCCTTATTTAGAAGATAGCCACCCCCTATCAAGACATGTTTTATATGAGAAAACCCTATAGTCCCCCCTAAAAACAAGACCCATAGATTTTAACAGAAAAGAAAACTTAGATATTCTCAAATTTCAATTTGAAAGTTTTTATAAAATAACTTATACTATATAGATAATGATACTTAGAAAATATATTATAATAGGAATACAGATTGATTCTAATGTTTACCCTGTGCGTATAGTGTGCTGGGTAAGAAACCAATCTCGATCACTTCGTTCTCTCGTTATTTTCTAAAGGAGTTTAATATGAGCATAGTCTTGTTTATTCTTATCTTATTTATTATTTGTATCCTTATTGCAAATGCAAGTAACGATGAGTCAATAAAAACTGTTACTACATTAGATAGAGGAACACGATCAGAAAAATATTTTATATCAAAATTATTAGCAATG
>CAMQVI010000070.1 GCA_947038195.1 uncultured Brevinema sp. | reverse complement strand
TAAGATTTTGCCCCACCAACTCTAAGCCAAGATAACTCTAAAGATGTTGTTGATTCACCAGTAGTGATTTTTATATCTTTTGGTGGTAAAAATCCACCACCTGATCCTGCAAAACCTTCTGTTGGTTCTGTTAAAAACATAGCAGTACCTATATTGTTATAGCCTTGGACTTTATAATAATAAGAAACGCCTTCTACTATATTCTGTTTATCTTCTATTTCAATAGTATCGATTTTTTCTGTTATAGGCATATAAATACCATTTTCAGAAGAACTTCTTAACACTACAAAATTAGCATAATACTCTGTTTTAATCCATTCTACTTTGACACTATCTGGAAATTCCCCTTGTGAGGCTGTTACCATAAAACTATTTGCTGTTACATCTGTTAAAGTGGACATTTGACATCCACCTAAGATTACTAGCATTAGTATAAATAAATTATTAATAAATTTCATCATAATCTCCTACTGATACCAACCTGGTTTTGAATGAGGTTCATCAAACCAAATACCACGCACATCTCCGAGTAAATACCCAGCATCACCATTAATAGGGCCTACATCAAAGGAAGCACTATCTTTGGAATACATCCAAGCTATACTATCCTCATATGCATACAATCCTGTCATAGAACTGCCTGTATCATTGTTATTAAACCATTGTACTGAGTATATGTTTCCACCTTTTATAGGGTAGTTTGAATTATTAACCCAATTTAACTGACCTGCCCCTCTAGAATGTCTTACTCTATAGGTAGATATTCTAGGAACGTCACCCCATGCAAGATACATATGATTATAACCAGTTTTGCCCCGTATTTTGTTAGCACCTTTAGGAGAGAGAGGACCTGGTTCCCATTTTGTAAATGGCTGTCCAAACCCAACACTATTAGCCCAATGTGCTGGAACAGTAACATAATCAGGAGCTGGTAAAACATCATCAGGATTGATCGCTGATCCAACTAACAAAGAAGAAGGAGCACTTTCTTGCCCACCAGTAGTAGCAGTAATTTGGTATTCATAAAAAGGATATACAAAATTATCTCTTGATCCAGATCCTCTATATTCATCTGCAGTAAATTTTTTATCCGAATATACTAGAGTATCTGTGTTAGTCATTTTTTCAAATTTTGTTGCACCTTGTCTTCTTCTGTATACAGTATAATGAGAAATGTCTTCATAAAACATTCTTTTGTCCCATGTTATATCTATATTTCCAGTTTCTGAAGTAACATGCCATTCTAGTCTAGTAGTCCCGACATTTTCATTTCGACCCCAGTTCCAATATACACGAGATACAACTTCTACATCTTGAATGTTCGTTAAAAAAGTACGCATATTAGTAGTACTTGTTTTTACTATAGGTGGAGCTGGTGTTAAACTTGTATAAAACTTAGAGGCTGTCTTTCCTTGTAAGCCACCCGCATTATTATTATTAGCTTGTACTATATACTCCCATTGAGTATTAAACTCTTCATTAGAGATAGTATGAGTTGGAGAGGTCGTATTATCAAACATAATATTAGTAACACCATCTCCACCAATTTTAGACAAACGATACGCAACACTATCATCATTGATGACATCCCAAGAGAAATTTAATTTGTAAGGGAAAGAAGATTTATCTATAGCAACAATGAAATTTTTTGGTGCTGATAAATAATCTGCAGGATCAATTGCATATCCAGTAGCTGGATCGCTAAATCCGGACTCTTGTCCTTTAGCAAATGCTTTGATTTTGTAGTAATACAAAGGATAAGTAAATGAACCACTTATATGAGATCCTTTGATATTAGGAAGATCTTTATCCGAGTATTTTTCTTCTTTTGTAAAAGGAACAATTAATTCATAATCTTCATCTTTTTCTGTTTCTGATCTATAGATTTGATAATATTCAGAAATATTATCATCAGCCCAAGCAAGTTCTATGCTACCAATCTTTGTAGTAGTTTTTACCCCTTTGGGAGCAATTTTAGCGGAACCTTCTAAAGGTAAACCTTCAGACATTTTTTCTGCTACTGTATTGTCTGCCTTTTTACCTACAGACGATACTTTATAATAATAGATTTTTCCTTGTTCAACTTCAAAGTCGCTATATTTTAATTCTTCAGAAGAATCAAAACTCACTTCTGCTATCATTGTAAGGGCTTCATCAGCATTAGTTGAGCGGTACACTCTAAAAACATCTAGTTCATCGCCTATCCAATAGATCTCGATTTTATCCGTATATTTTGCAAAATCCGTTTTTAAGTCACTAGGTCTGACTATTTGATCATAAGATCTATAAGATCTATATCCTTTATGAATATCGGATTGACCTATAATTCTGTTTTTAGAATTATAAGCTCTTATTCTATAGTAATATTCCTTTCCAGGTATATTTTCTATATCTAGCCAAGTATTTTGAGCAAGATCATCTTCTAAAACAGATAGCTCACTAGCTTCTGTTCCTTTTAATATCTCCACTCTTGCAAAGTCCCATTGGGTATCCCAATCAAGGTGTATCCCAGTATCTAAAGTGTTATAGGACACTCTAGTGTTGATAGAAACAGCGTCTTGTGTTTCTTCTAAGTATGTTTGAGAACATGATACAAAAATTAAATAAATAAAAAATAAATATTTTCGCATTGTTTTCCTCATTAATTCTAAATTTTAATAAAAAAATAATATAATAAAAACGTACAAATATCTTAAATGTATTTGTGGATATTCCTCCCTTACAAATTTGAAGAATTCAAAAAAAAAAACAGAATTCAATGAATTATAACAAAAAAACAGATTTTAGTCAATCGATTTATAGATAATTTTATATCAAAGTATCCTATATGTCGGCATTACAATACAATAACATCTTAAACAGAGTGAATATTAAAAAACAATTATGTTTGTATATTGTTTATTCGGTAAAAATAAAAAGACTATGATAAAAATTATTAATAACTTTTATCATAGTCTCTTGAATACTTATTATAGTTTATTAGTAATGAGCTGGTTTGGTATCAGGTTCATCAAACCAAATCCCACGCACATCACCAAGTACATTCCCTGCATTAGCATTGACAGATCCTACATCAAAGGACGCACTGTTTTTGACATATCCCCCAAGATCCCCAAACAAATACAATCCAGTTTCAGCTTCTTCATTATTAATATAAACATGGGTGTTTTTTGTAGAAGCATTGTACTCTTTTGGAGCCCACCATTCTTCTCTATTAGTCCCCTGAGCATACCTTACTCTATAAGAAGATAAATTTTCACTAAGAACTTCACCCCATGTAAGATACATAGCATTCAAAGTTACTTTATTAGAAACAACTTTATCTATCCCTTTAGGAGAATTAGCCCCTTGAAGAAAAGACATTGCTCTAGGTACACCCCAAAAAGAATTCCATTGACCAAAACCAGTACCATCCGCCCAATGAAAAGGTATAGCAACATAGTCAGGTGCTGGTAAAATATCACTAGGATCGATTGCTGATCCCACTAACAGTGCAGAAGGAGCACTTTCATCTATTCCAAAAGTTGCTGTGATTTGATATTCATAAAGAGGATATACAAAATTTTCACCTATTGTAGCCCCTTTATATTCTTCTGGGGTAAATAATTTATCTGAATGTGTCAAGGTATCTACATTAGTTATTTTTTTAAATTCTGTTTCGCCTTGTTTTCTTTTATAGATAGTATAATAAGCCACAAACTCTGATGGTACTTGTTTATCCCATATTAAATCTATGTTTCCCACTTTGGAAGTAACGTGCCATTCTTCTTTAACAACACCAGTTACAGATGTTTTATCACCCTTTTTATTCCAATAAATATGGGTTTCGGTATTAGGCATTGTAACATTAGTTTCATAAATACGAGCATTAGTAGAAATCGTTAACACCTTTGGAGGTGCTGGGGTTGAGCTTGCATAGTTTTTAGAAGCTAAATCTCCGGGAAAACCACCTATATCATTATTAATAGCTTGTACTATATACTCCCATTGAGTATTAAACTCTTCATTAGGTATAGTATGTGTTAAAGTAGTTATATCATCAAAAAGAATATTGGTTATACCCTTTCCATCAATTTTAAACAAACGATAAGTAGTGCTATCGTTGCCAACAGCATCCCAAGAGAAGTTTAATTTGTAAGGGTAGATTGATTTATCTATGGCAACAGTAAAATTTTCTGGTGCTGATAAATAATCTGCAGGGTCAATAGCATATCCAGATATTGGATCACTAAATCCTGATGCTTGTCCTTTAGAAAATGCTTTGATTTTGTAGTAATATAAAGGATAAGAAAATGTTCCATCCTTATACGTTCCTGTGATATTAGGAAGGTTTTTATCACTATATTTTTCTTCTTTTACAAAAGGCACGATTAATTTATAATCTTCATCTATTTCTGTTTCTGATCTGTAGATTTCATAATATTCAGAAATATTATCATCATCCCAAGCAAGTTCAATACCACCAATAATCGTACTAGTTTTTGTCCCTTTAGGAGCTGTTTTAGCAGAACCTTCTAATGGTGAACCTTCAGACATTTTTTCAGCTATGGTATTATCTGCTTTTTTACCCACAGATGATATTGTATAAAAATAGCTTGTGCCCGATTCAACATCATTGTCACTGTATTTTAATTCCTCTGAAGGATCAAAACTCAATTCTGCTATTTCTTTAGGAGTATCGCTAAGATTAGCAGATCTATATACTCTAAAAACATCATGTTCATCACCTATCCAATAGATTTCAATTCTATCTGTATATTTTGCAAAATGTGTTTTTAAGTTACTAGGCGTGGTTATTTGATCGTAAGGTCTATAAGCACGTAGTCCTTTGTAGACATCAGATTGACCTATTATTCTATTTTTAGAATTATAAGCTATTATTTTATAGTAATATTCTTGTCCAGGTATACTCTCTGTATCTAGCCATGTGTTTTGAGCAAGATTGTCTTCTAAAACAGATAGCTCTTTAGCTTCTGTTCCTTTTGATATTTCTACTCTTGCAAAGTCCCATTGAGTATCCCACTCAATTAAAACTCCTGTATATAAAGTATCATAAGATACCCTAGTGTTGATAGAAACAGCGTCTTGTGTTTCTTCTATATATGTTTGAGAACATGATACAAAAATTAAATAAATAAAAAATAAATATTTTCGCATTGTTTTCCTCATTAATTCTAAATTTTAATAAAAAAATAATATAATAAAAACGTACAAATATCTTAAATGTATTTGTGGATATTCCTCCCTTACAAATTTGAAGAATTCAAAAAAAAAAACAGAATTCAATGAATTATAACAAAAAAACAGATTTTAGTCAATCGATTTATAGATAATTTTATATCAAAGTATCCTATATGTCGGCATTACAATACAATAACATCTTAAACAGAGTGAATATTAAAAAACAATTATGTTTGTATATTGTTTATTCGGTAAAAATAAAAAGACTATGATAAAAATTATTAATAACTTTTATCATAGTCTCTTGAATACTTATTATAGTTTATTAGTAATGAGCTGGTTTGGTATCAGGTTCATCAAACCAAATCCCACGCACATCACCAAGTACATTCCCTGCATTAGCATTGACAGATCCTACATCAAAGGACGCACTGTTTTTGACATATCCCCCAAGATCCCCAAACAAATACAATCCAGTTTCAGCTTCTTCATTATTAATATAAACATGGGTGTTTTTTGTAGAAGCATTGTACTCTTTTGGAGCCCACCATTCTTCTCTATTAGTCCCCTGAGCATACCTTACTCTATAAGAAGATAAATTTTCACTAAGAACTTCACCCCATGTAAGATACATAGCATTCAAAGTTACTTTATTAGAAACAACTTTATCTATCCCTTTAGGAGAATTAGCCCCTTGAAGAAAAGACATTGCTCTAGGTACACCCCAAAAAGAATTCCATTGACCAAAACCAGTACCATCCGCCCAATGAAAAGGTATAGCAACATAGTCAGGTGCTGGTAAAATATCACTAGGATCGATTGCTGATCCCACTAACAGTGCAGAAGGAGCACTTTCATCTATTCCAAAAGTTGCTGTGATTTGATATTCATAAAGAGGATATACAAAATTTTCACCTATTGTAGCCCCTTTATATTCTTCTGGGGTAAATAATTTATCTGAATGTGTCAAGGTATCTACATTAGTTATTTTTTTAAATTCTGTTTCGCCTTGTTTTCTTTTATAGATAGTATAATAAGCCACAAACTCTGATGGTACTTGTTTATCCCATATTAAATCTATGTTTCCCACTTTGGAAGTAACGTGCCATTCTTCTTTAACAACACCAGTTACAGATGTTTTATCACCCTTTTTATTCCAATAAATATGGGTTTCGGTATTAGGCATTGTAACATTAGTTTCATAAATACGAGCATTAGTAGAAATCGTTAACACCTTTGGAGGTGCTGGGGTTGAGCTTGCATAGTTTTTAGAAGCTAAATCTCCGGGAAAACCACCTATATCATTATTAATAGCTTGTACTATATACTCCCATTGAGTATTAAACTCTTCATTAGGTATAGTATGTGTTAAAGTAGTTATATCATCAAAAAGAATATTGGTTATACCCTTTCCATCAATTTTAAACAAACGATAAGTAGTGCTATCGTTGCCAACAGCATCCCAAGAGAAGTTTAATTTGTAAGGGTAGATTGATTTATCTATGGCAACAGTAAAATTTTCTGGTGCTGATAAATAATCTGCAGGGTCAATAGCATATCCAGATATTGGATCACTAAATCCTGATGCTTGTCCTTTAGAAAATGCTTTGATTTTGTAGTAATATAAAGGATAAGAAAATGTTCCATCCTTATACGTTCCTGTGATATTAGGAAGGTTTTTATCACTATATTTTTCTTCTTTTACAAAAGGCACGATTAATTTATAATCTTCATCTATTTCTGTTTCTGATCTGTAGATTTCATAATATTCAGAAATATTATCATCATCCCAAGCAAGTTCAATACCACCAATAATCGTACTAGTTTTTGTCCCTTTAGGAGCTGTTTTAGCAGAACCTTCTAATGGTGAACCTTCAGACATTTTTTCAGCTATGGTATTATCTGCTTTTTTACCCACAGATGATATTGTATAAAAATAGCTTGTGCCCGATTCAACATCATTGTCACTGTATTTTAATTCCTCTGAAGGATCAAAACTCAATTCTGCTATTTCTTTAGGAGTATCGCTAAGATTAGCAGATCTATATACTCTAAAAACATCATGTTCATCACCTATCCAATAGATTTCAATTCTATCTGTATATTTTGCAAAATGTGTTTTTAAGTTACTAGGCGTGGTTATTTGATCGTAAGGTCTATAAGCACGTAGTCCTTTGTAGACATCAGATTGACCTATTATTCTATTTTTAGAATTATAAGCTATTATTTTATAGTAATATTCTTGTCCAGGTATACTCTCTGTATCTAGCCATGTGTTTTGAGCAAGATTGTCTTCTAAAACAGATAGCTCTTTAGCTTCTGTTCCTTTTGATATTTCTACTCTTGCAAAGTCCCATTGAGTATCCCACTCAATTAAAACTCCTGTATATAAAGTATCATAAGATACCCTAGTGTTGATAGAAACAGCGTCTTGTGTTTCTTCTATATATGTTTGAGAACATGATACAAAAATCAAATAAATAAATAATAAATATTTTCGCATTTCTTTCCTCTATTAGTTTTAGATTTAATAAAAAATAATATAATAATGACATACAAATATCGTGAATATTTGTGAATATTTCTCCCTCATAGATTAAGAATTCTAAAACAGAATTCAACAAATTATAACAAAAAAATGAACTTTAGTCAATCTATTTGTCCTATACTCTTAGAAGACTGCCTATTATATTATATTTGAATTGTTGTTTTATAGGCACTTAAATATTAAATACGTAATATAAAAAATAATTATTATATATATAATTCGGTATTATTATTAATAATATAAAATTTTATTTCTATTATCCTATCATGATATTTTTATATTGTTTTCTCATTAAAATAAATAATATCAATAGATGTTGACTATATATTTTCTATAATGTATAATACTCTATATACTTAATATTATTAATAACTATATTTGGAGAAATATATGCACAAAGAATTTGATGTTGTACGTGCAGGAGCGGTACTTAACTTTAATTTAAAGTACTGTCGCTCTTCTTTTGAACTATTAGAAAGTAAAGGCTTTCATCGTATCTTGACTCTTTATTTGGAACAGGCTGAAAAAAACGAAGATATTGTATATAAGTATTTAACTTCTATACATACAGAACAAGATCTTCAAGAAGTATTGATAGATATGCTTAAAGTATTATCTATTCAAGAACTTGATGAAGAATATCCTCTTTACCAAAAATTCACCCATGATGCTGCTAAATTCACTAATTTTATTGATGAATTGTATTCTTTTTGGTTAAAAATAGAGCGTTATGCTATCTTATACTTTGATAGAAATACTCGCACAGGACTACGTAGAGGTCAACTCACAAATTCTATTGATGAATTAACAAATCTTGTTGTCAATACCCGTCGTGCTATCAAAAAACACGTATCCCTAAAAGCAAGTATGGTATTACGCCAATCTCGTAGTAGTGTAAACGCTGGTATTGGACTTGCTAAAGTAGCTTGGCCTTGTCCTGCTAACTATGGTAATATCCATGAAATTCCTTTTATCCAAAAATTAGTTCTTATGCCTCCCTTTATCGTGTACCCAAAAATGAACACTCGTAAAGGTACTTTTAATGAAGTAACTTACAATCCTATTGAAAATATCAAATTAGATCTTAATGATTGGTTTTGTTACCCTATTAAAGTAGGTGAGTATCTTGTTTTCACATACTTCCCAAGAGATTTTATGTCTCAAGGTGTTACTCTTTGTAACTTATTTGAAACTG
>CAMQVI010000069.1 GCA_947038195.1 uncultured Brevinema sp. | reverse complement strand
TGGACAACAAGGTGGTTACAGAGGCAATAATGCTGGTGGACAACAAGGTGGTTACAGAGGCAATAATGCTGGTGGACAACAAGGTGGTTACAGAGGACGTGGAGCCGACTCCACCACTACTGAAGTTTCATCTACAGCATCTGGAAATGGGAAAACTCAAAGCCATAGAAGAGATGTAGCTCATAAAGGTAAAAAATTCTTTGATAAAAATAATAAAAGACACCAAGAAGAAATAGCATTAAGCAAACTTCAAGTCGCTGGTAAAAAGAAAAGAGGTGAGGCTGTAATTCCTGAAGAAATAGAAATTAGCACTATTATTAAGGTGTCTGATTTAGCTCGTAAAATGAATCTTAAGGCAGCTGAGCTAATCTCTACCTTATTCAAATTAGGACAACAAGCCACCATTAACGATGACCTTGATTCCGACACAGCTATTTTACTTGCTGATGAGTTTGACTGTAAAGTAATTGTAAAAGATGAACAAGAAGAAGTGCAAATAAAAATAGAAGAGGATGCTCTTGAAGATTTAAGCCACAGACCTCCTATTGTTACTATTATGGGACACGTTGACCATGGTAAAACTAAATTATTAGACACTATTAGAAAAACTAATGTTATTGCTCATGAATCTGGTGGAATTACCCAACATATTGGAGCTTACTCAGTTAAAGTGCCTACAGGAGAAACTATTACTTTCTTAGATACTCCTGGTCACGCTGCTTTTACTTCTATGCGTGCTCGTGGTGCCCAAATTACTGATATTGTCATTCTTGTTGTGTCAGCAGAAGAAGGTCCAAAACCCCAAACTCTTGAAGCTTTAAATCATGCAAGGGTCGCAAAAGTACCCATACTTGTAGCTATTAATAAAATTGATCTTCCTAACGCTAACCCTGAAAAAATCAAACAAATGCTCTCCGAATATGGACTTCTTGCTGAAGATTGGAGTGGAGATACTATGTATCTACCCGTGTCTGCAATGACAGGACAAGGTGTTCCAGAATTATTAGAAGCTGTCCTTCTTCAAGCTGAAGTTATGGAATTAAAAGCTAATCCCGATAGAGCTGGAACAGGTTTTGTGATTGAATCTAAAATGGATATAGGTCGTGGTGCTATCGCTACAGTAATCATTAAAAATGGTACTGTTAAAGTCGGAGATTCTTATGTTTCTGGCACAACTTTTGGTAAAATAAGAGCTTTATTTAATGACCTTGGTGCTAAACAAAATCTAGCAGGACCTTCTATGCCTATAGAAATTATGGGATTTGATAGTCTTCCTGAAGCAGGAGATGATTTCCATGTAATGGAAAGTGAAGATGAGGCCCGTTCTTTAGCTAATAGACGCTACATCCTTAAACGAAATGAAAACATTGTTCGTCAAAGAAAATCTACGATGAGCAACGCCATGGAGAAACTTCAAAATCCTAACTTAAAAGAATATAAAGTGGTGGTAAAAGCTGATGTAAATGGCTCCTTAGAGGCTATTTTATTCGCTCTCTCTACACTGAAAAATACAGAAGTGAAAGTTACTGTCGTTCACTCAGGTATTGGAGCTGTTAGTGAAAATGATGTTATGTTAGCTCAAACCCTAGCCGACTCTGCTGCTGATGAAGCCGCAATATTAGCTTTTAGAGTACGTGTTGACTCTATTGCTAAGGCTAAAGGAGATAGTGCCGAAATTCCTATCCGTCGTTACAATGTAATCTACGATTTAGTAGAACATGTTCATAGTGTTATTGAAGGAATGCTTGACCCAGAAGTCTCCGAAACCAAAATTGGGGAAGCTCAAATTAAAGAAATCATTAAAATTACTAATGTTGGTAAAGTGGCAGGATCTATTGTTACTGAAGGATTCCTACGTAAAGCAAATACCGTACGTATTTACAGAGAAGGAGCACAAGCTTGGTCTGGTTCTTTCAAAAGTATTAGACGCTTTAAAGACGAAGTTAATGAAGTGCAAGAGGGATTTGAATGTGGTATTACTTTCATAAACTATGATGACTTTAAAGTGGGTGATATTGTTGAGACCTATACGATAGAAAGCTCTACAAGAATTTTAGATCTTACTGTGGTAGCCCCTAAAGTTGAGGCTGAAACAACAAGTACTCCTGAAACAGAAGGCGAGAAAACTTAATGATTAAAAAAACTTTCCAAAAAGATGCTCCTAATAGAAAAATAGTAAGACATGAAAAAAACTTACTAAGAGAAATTAGTGAGATTATCTTAAAAGAGGTTAAAGACCCTGGTATAAATGCCCTAGCAAGTGTCTTAGGTGTTAAAATGTCTAAAGATAATGCTGTGGCTTATGTGAAAATACGTATTTTTGGTTCTGACAAAAAAGATATAGTGAAAACTTTAAATGCTCTTCGTCGTTCTGCTGGGTATATTTCATCTGTTGCTAGTGGTAATTTAGGTCTTAGAAGAGCTCCTGAAATACGATTTGAACCAGTAAAAGATGAAGAATATGAAGCTATATGGATGGCACAACCTCCAGAATCAGACAATTAATGTACATAGTATATTATTTATATAAAATAAGGAAATATATATTATATGATATCAAAAGAAAAGGTATACGAGTTAGTTCAATTCCTTAAAAAATCTCAACATGTTCGTATTCTATCGCACAGAAACCCTGATGGAGACGCAATAGGTAGTATGATAGCTTTTACTATTATTTGTGATTTTTTTAATATTAGTTATGATTTATATCTTACAGACGTGGTGCCTTACAATCTTAGATTTTTAACAGAAAATGTTACTATACAATTTTTCAATCCTAAAGACATCGATGAACTTCAAAATGAACAGACAGATACTGTCATATTTTTAGATTGTGGACAATTAAATAGAGTTGGAGATATTGGGGAGTTTATCTTAGATCATCAACAAATTATTAACATAGACCACCATATGTCTAACCCTTTATTTGGTGATTTTAATTATGTTATGGATATGAGTAGCACTTGTGAGTTGGTATATTGGATTATTAAAGAATTAGACATACCCATACCCTATTCCATTGCTACTGCTTTATATGTAGGTCTTATTACAGATACGGGTAAGTTTCAATATGATAAAGTTACTCCTTCTAGCCATAAAATGGCTGCTGAATTATTAGAATGTGGTGTTCAGGCTGATAAAATCAGCCAACTTATTTATCAAAGTAACCCTATTTCATGGATTCCTCTTCTCGAGAAAGGATTGAGTACTTTAGAATTACATAACGATAATTCTCTTGCTATTATGTCTTTTACTTTAGAGGATTTATCTCAAGAAGATGACGGGTTTGATGATACTCATGTTCTTTTTCCTATTATGCTAGCTACCGAATCTATTCGTATTTGCGTTATTTTAAAAGAAAAAAATGATGGAACTGTTTCTGCATCTCTAAGAAGTAAGGACGACATAAATGTCGCTAAAATAGCACAAGTATTTGGTGGTGGTGGTCATATTAGAGCTGCAGGATGTCGAACAAGGCAACATTCTCTCTTAGATTTTAAAAAACATATTTATAACGAAATCCAAAAAGCTTTCTAATAGGGAGTTTTTTTATTGGATTCAAAAAATCCCTATAAAAAATTTGAAAATTAATTTTCTAGTAATTTTTGAAAGTCTTGAGATATAGGCAAATAAACATCAAATCTAGCGCCCTGATGAGACTGAGTATTTTCAACAAACACCCACCCTCCTAATTCTTTTACCATTTTATTCACTAAGGTCAATCCCAAACCTGTTCCATAAAATTTGGTCGAGAAATAAGGCTCAAATATTTTATTTTTGATATCAGAGGGAATACCACACCCTGTATCCTCTATACTAATAATAATATCGTTTTTTGTGTCTGATTGTTGTATGTTAATAGTTATTATTTTTTCTTCTTGTTCTTCTACAGCCTCCATAGCATTGCGAACAAGGTCTAATATAATCTGTTGCAATAAGGCAGGAGAGGTGAAAATTTTAGGTACTTTCTCCTCAGTGATATTTAATAAAATACCTTTTTGGTCCAACTCTTCTTTAAATATTTCTTGAGCATTCTCAACCACTTCGCTAATTTCTGTGAATACAAGATTAGGTTTATGATGTCTTGTCATACTAAGGAAAGTCTCTAAAACCTCTAATAAACGTGTGCTTTCTTTTTGTACAACAGATAGATATTGGGTAATTTCTTCACTAACTTTTAACTTTCCTGAAAGGATGTTTTTTTGTAATATTTGAGTGTGAAGATCAATAGCCGATAAAGGGTTTTTAATCTCGTGAGAAATCCCTGCGGCAAGGTTTTCTAAGGCATCTAGACCTTGTCTTGTTTTTTGATCTAATTGTTGGGTGATTTCTTGGCTTTTATCTCTTATATATATAATTTTGAAATCATTGACAGTCTGTGTTTTTATATTGATAAATCTATTGTTTTTATAGATATCTTTAGCGACTTGATCGCCTTCTTGGAGTATATGTGTTGGTAGTATAGGGATTTCAGCACTTAAGGTATTATACTGCTCGTTAGTATACACCACACTTTGAAACTGATAAACAATAATAGCAACAGAAAGATTGTCTAATATATGGGAAGACAAAGCTCTCTCATACATTAAATCTTTGCTTAGCTCTATTAATTGTTTTTTATCAAGTTTAACAAGCTTTTCTAATGTTTTTTTTAAAAATCTTTCTGTTTTATTAGTCATTATTTTCTCATCAATATTTATTTTATTCCGATTGATTGTATAGTGTAATTAATACTATATAATCATAGTTTTTTATAAGGTATACCATGTCAGACAAAAATAAAATGAAATACGAAATCTTTGCCCAGCAATCTAAATCAGAACTATCTAAGAACAAACAGCACATAGTGACTTTGCAAAGTCATCTTTCTAATAATATTAACCAAAACAGGTATATTTATATTGCTATTGTTACTCATCAAATAAAAGAGGTAGATCTATTATTTAAGCTTAATGATCACTACAATGAACTCTTAAAAAGAAATAATGATTCTATTTTAGAAGACATACGTAAAAATTTCAGTACCATGCTTGCTGAGTTGAAAACCTGCTTTGATATAGGTGTACATAGTGATTTTATAAAAAACGAAGACCCTTTAGTGGACATTGTGGTTATCACTCCAAAAAGACTTCTAAATCTCCTTACTTCTATGGAAAAAAATTGCACAAAACTCAGAATCGCTTATGGTCCTACCTCAAAATACAACAAAACCATGCTAAATATCTATGAAGATGTCTGTGGATTTACAATCAATGTTATTAATCTCAAAAAATATCTTTCCTTGGTTAGGGATCTCAGCAATCCTGCATATTCTTCAATTAGAAATTTATTAGATTTTAGTTCTGAAATATTAGAAAAAACAGTAGATCTCTACATGGAAACTTATAAAGTTACCCTTGATGAAGGGCTCATTTCTAGGGGTATTATAATACTGGAAAGTCTCGAAACTGTCTATAGATTAAGTAATCTTGATGAAGAACTTGAAGATACTACCCGTAAAAAACAAGCGTGGGAGAGACTCCTTAATCATAAATAGGTGTTAACTTCTCAATTTTTTCATCCATCCCTTTTAATTTTTTTTTCAAATGTATCTTAAATGTTTCCCAATTTTTCACAGTGAAGCTTTCTAATTTTGGGTCTAATTCTAAGGTATAGTGCACCTTAGATGTTTTGGATGTCATGGATTTTTCGCTAAAAGGAATCGGGTGATGGGTCTCTAAAATATTAAAATCTTTATCTAAATAAAAAATAACCATATCTAAAGAAGTATTTTTCATCCAAAAAGCAACTTGTCTAGGGCTAGTATTGATAAATAACATCCCTTGAGAGTCTGTAGTCCACTCTTTTCTATACATAAGACCAGTAGCCTGTTCTGTAGGAGTAATCGCTAGCTCTATATTATAAGACTGTCCTAAAATCATAAAAGCGATCATTAACGCTGTTTTCATAAAAAAATCCTTAAAATACTTGATTTTATTCTTATATAATCTTATCATATATGATATAAAATTTCAAGAAATATTGTATAAAATATATGGAGGGAGCTATGTCTCAATTTTCAGAATCTAATATGCTTGTGCCTATGGTCATTGAACAAACAGGAAGAGGAGAGCGTTCCTACGATATTTATTCTCGCCTATTAAAAGAACGTATTATTATGTTAAATGGGGCTGTGGAAGATAATATGGCTAACCTCATTGTAGCTCAATTACTATTTTTAGCAGCTGAAGACCCTGATAAAGATATTGAATTATATATCAATTCTCCAGGAGGGGTTATTACATCTGGTATGGCTATCCATGACACAATGCAGTTTATTAAGCCTGATGTGGCAACTATCTGTATGGGTCAAGCTGCTTCTATGGGAGCTTTTCTTCTATCTTCTGGTGCGGCAGGAAAAAGAAAGTCCCTTCCTAATTCCCGTATTATGATACACCAACCTAGTGGTGGAGCTCAAGGAATGGCTGTAGATATAGAAATCCAAGCTCAAGAAATTCTCAGAATAAGAGATATGATAAATAATATCATGTCTAAAAACACAGGCAAATCTGTTAAAACCTTAGAAAAAGATATGGATAGAGATAAATTTATGTCTGCCTCTGATGCTCTCAAATACGGACTTATTGATACTATCATTGAGTCAACCGTAAAAGAAAAATAAGGGTCTTATAAATGAGTGATAATTCAAAAACAAATGTTCCTGTCTGTGATTTATGTGGGGCTTCTGCCTCAGATATCCCTGTATATAAAGGAAATAATGATATACATATTTGCGAGGAGTGTCTCGCACGAGCTAATGAAATGGTAGAAGAAGAAAAACAAAATACTAAAGATATCTTTAGCACTCTCCCTAAACCCTACGATATTAAAGCTTTTCTTGACCAATACATTATAGGACAAGATATTCCTAAAAAAGTCCTTGCAGTTGCTGTTTATAACCACTACAAACGTATATTTGGTCAGAATGGTGACCCAGATGAGGTAGAATTAGAAAAAAGTAATGTCCTTTTACTAGGACCTACGGGCTCTGGAAAAACTTTGTTAGCCAAAACTATCGCTAAAATGTTGGATGTGCCTTTTGCCATTGCCGATGCCACTACCTTAACAGAAGCTGGTTATGTCGGGGATGACGTAGAAAATGTACTACTACGTCTTCTTCAAAATGCGGCGGGACACGATGTTGATAATATACATAATTGGAATCCCATTGTAGAAAAAGCTCAAATGGGGATTATTTATATTGATGAAATTGATAAAATCGCTAGGAAAGGTGAAAATCTTTCTATCACTAGAGATGTGTCTGGAGAAGGAGTGCAACAAGCCCTCTTAAAAATGATAGAAGGGACTATCGTGGGCGTTCCTCCACAAGGCGGGAGAAAGCACCCCCATCAGTCTCAAATCATGATAGATACAACTAATATCTTATTTATCCTTGGCGGGGCTTTTGTTGGTTTAGAAGATATAATAAAGCAAAGAACAGGCAAGAACAATATGGGCTTTAAAGAAGAGTCTCCCACTAAGAAAGAAGAAACCAACCTACTCTCTTTAATAGAACCTCATGACCTTGTTAAATATGGGCTGATTCCAGAATTTATTGGACGTGTCCCCATTATTACTGTTTTAGAAGCTCTTAGTGAAGATGATTTGTTGAAAATCCTTATAGAGCCTAAAAACTCCCTCATTAAACAATATAAAAAACTTCTAAGTTTAGATAATATAGAATTAGAGTTTACCAAAAAAGCTCTAAAAGAAATCATTCAAAAAGCTCACGAGAGAGAAAGTGGCGCTAGAGGTTTGAGAGCTATCTTAGAGGAATCTATGCTGGATATTATGTACGATGCTCCTTCTAAAAATATTGCTAAAGTCACTATTGATGCTGATAAAAAAATAAAATATGTTGATAGAGTATAATGAGATAAATTGTGGAGGAAATAATGACTTTTTGTGATCAATTATGGGAAGAAAATCAAGATATTATTCAAAAAATTGTTTCTATGGATTTTATACAAGCTATGTTTGATGGTTCCTTAAGTAATGAGCAATTCTATTACTATATAGAACAAGATATACACTATCTTAATGACTATGCGAGAGCTAATGCTTATTTAATGGGGAAATCAGAAAATACAGAACAATTGAAATTCTTTTTAGCATCAGCAGATGCGAGTTTCAAAGAACAAGAAAGAGTGCATGGACATTACACTGTCCAACCAGACTATTCTCAAAAAAACACTCTCACCCCAGCTTTTAAAAACTACAGTAATTTCATTTTGTATAATACGGCTACTCAATCACTTCCTGTAGGGTATGCTAGTATTTTAGCCTGTCCATGGTTATATGTGTATCTAGGGGAGCATTTTTCTACTAAAAAATTTGATAATACCAAGTATCAATATTGGTTTGAGGCTAATTGTACGATAGAAGTACAAGAATGGTTAATAGAACAAAAAAAATATTTTGAAACTTTTGCCATAAATTTCCCTTCTTATCGAGAGGAAATGAAAAAATTATTTAGAGATGCCCTATTTTTAGAATACGAATTTTGGAATGATGCTTATTTATTGAAAAGTATATAGATACTTATAAGGCAAATAGTACAGAGTTAGTCAAAGTCTTAATAATTATTATAAAATATTATAACTAGTTTTTCTTAAATTCGGCTGTTATACAAACAATTAAAAAACACCACCTTGAAAATCAGGTGGTGTTTTTATTTAGACAATTTCACTATTTTCTATCAAATCATACTTCTTTTTCTCTCAATACTAACAAGAAGATATACAAATATTACTACTATCTTTTAACAAAAATAACTCTAAAGCAATAAACACAGTATATATATCAAAATAATTGCCCCCCACAGATTTTTATGTTTTCACAGTAACTATTTAGGGAAAGTAGCAACATTATATACTTTATTTTAATATGCTTTTATTTTTTCATAAATTAGTTTTGAGCGTTCTTTTTATAAAACAGATTGCAAACAATTGTCAATATCTGTCTACAAAAAACCAGCACTACTATTTAAAAGATTATTAGTTGATAAAAGAGTAGACTTATACTATAATGAAAGATATTCTTTGGAGAACTTTTTATGAAAAAATATTATATACTTTTATTGATACTCTTTATAAATTTTTGTGGTAAAGCCCCTGCTACTCAAAATCTCACAGGGGATCCTTTTATTGATCCCAATAAAGCTAACCCTGCTCTCAAACGTAGTAATAAAGATACTCTTATTGTAGGTTCGCCAGAAATGTCTG
>CAMQVI010000068.1 GCA_947038195.1 uncultured Brevinema sp. | reverse complement strand
TGAAGCTTTGTTTTTGATGTTTCTATAACAGAAACATCGCTTAGGATTCTTTCTGTAATCACAGGAATACTTTCCATTTCTGCTACGGCATCTATTTCTCTTAGTCCATTTTCTATTCTATCTTCAATAATTTCCCTGTAATAGGATAAGAATTTTTCTTTCTCATCACTTTCTAAATCTGATAAGGCATTAGCTAATTTTTTTAAAAATTCCATTTTAGTCATTGCCATATTCTCCCTCTATATATTTATAAACACGCATTACATTTTCCCAATCTTGTAAAAAATCTTTTATACGCTCTCGCCCCAGAGGAGTAATCTTATAATATTTTCTCAGACGGCTATTATGTTCTACAGAATAAGTACTCACAGCCCCTGCACTCTCAAGTCGTTTTAAGATGGGATAGAGTGTAGATTCTGATATCTCAATATAGGCGGATACAGCTTTTATGAGCTTATAACCGTAGACATCTTCCTTTATCATAGAGGCAAGCACACAAATCTCCAGTAAGCCTCGTTTTAATTGTATATCCACATAATACCTCCGTATCAATTATACTATACAACACATAGTATAATATGTCAATAGGCATCTGTTGTGAAAATATAAAAAATATGAAAATTGTATTATTTGTCTATTTAGATATATATTTATAATAATAAGTTTTAGAAAGTTGAATTTTCATCTATAAATACATTATTACTATTTCATTTATAGATGAAAATATATCTAAATAATGAAGAGTAGTTAAAAGGAGAAAATTATGTTATTAGAACATACGTATATTAAATCCATTCCAGAGGATTCAAAGGCATTGATTTTAGGGACTATTTATCCCAGTAAAGAAAAGGTTACATTTTTATGTGATTACTTTTATGGTAATGATTATACCATTTGGAATATTTTGAAAACTACCTTTCCTGATTTGGACATTTATACACTTGACGAAGTTAAAGATGGGAGTCTATATACAGAGTCTGCTAAAAAAATCAAAGCAATGCTCCAAGAGCATAAAGTTGCTATTTCAGATACTATTTTAGAGACTGTACATATTGGTAGCAATAGTGTAGATAACTTTGATAAGGATAAAACAATATATAATATAGATCTTATAGAACAAATTAAAAACAGCACTATAGAAACTATTTATTTTACTAGTAATATGGCTAGAACAAAGTTCACAAACAATATTTATTCTGTATATATGCATGAATTAAGAAATAGAAAAGAAGGCCCTAAATACACCATAGATATACCTCTAAAAGGAAAAAAATTAAGTAAACTTTTAACAGGAGATATCTTCACTATTGGTTCTTCTAGTTATTTTGAGAGGGATATTGCGGGGGTAATTTTACCTTCACCATCTACAAATTCTGTTCGTGGAAACTCAACAGCATACCAAGCAGACAAAAAATCAAACCCCAATTCCAGCTATAAAGAATGGCGTAAAAAATTTTATAAAGAAGTATTTCGAAAATATTTATCATAATGTATAAAAAAATCTTAGATTTAATGGTACTAAAAAAAAGACAAACCAACTTATTATAGAAGTTGGTTTGTCTTATCTAAAAGATTTAAATAGTAATGAGATAAAGAAATTATAGAGCCTTATCTCTTAAGATTATTTATAGCTCAGTCCTCCTATGATACTGGCAGAGCAAAATAATACAGCGGCACATATCATAATAAATGTTAGTTGCAATCCAAAGAAAATCACCCCTATAAACATCCCTATAATTGAAGTGGAGGCTAATATAATTGCTGCCATTTCTGAGGGGATATTTTTTTGAGCGATAAACTGGAGAGCATTAGCAATAATAAAAGAGAGAATTCCTATGAAAAAAACTGGAAAGAAAGAAAGCTGGGTAATATCTTGGAAGGAATTTGTCATTAGGACAATGGGTATATACCCTAAACAGCTAATAGTACTTTGAATAAGGATAAAAGACACCACAGGGATTTTATCAGAACATTCTTTAATCCAAATAATAGACAAAGCATAACAAAGCGTTGTCAAAAAGGCAAAGAAATCTCCAATAGTTAATTGTCCCATTTTTTGTGGGTCGTAGTTTAAAATAGTATTCCCCACCAAGGCTAAAAATAGACTAAAATAAATCATTTTAGGAATTTTTGTTCCTTTGAGAAAAAATTGTAAAACGGGAACAAAGACCACTGTTAATCCAACAATAAACCCTATCCGTTCTGGAGTAGACCATTGTACAGCAAGAAGTAATGAAAAATTAGCCCCCAAAAGAATAGTAGCAGGCTTAAAAGCATAAGCCCAAATATCTTTCTGTAAAAATGGTACCTTACGAACAGCAGCATAGCTTAACAAAACAACACTTGATAAACCATAACTACAAAAAGATAGGAAAAAAGGAATCCAACCTTGTTTTTGAGCCATATCTATGACCCAAACATTGCTTGCAAATACGCTTGAAGCAATAAGCATTACTAAATAGTACATAAATATTATAGCCCTTTAAATAATTTTTGTAAAAACTCTTCTCTAGAACATTTTTCTAAGACTTGTGTTGAAATATGAGCTGGAAACGGAGCCTCAAATGTCGGACGACGAGGAATTAGTGTCATTCCCCTTGCTTGCCCTTGTAATTCTACAGAGACAGGGCTTGAATATTTTTCAAAAAATTCTGGGTAAGCAGCCGCTACCATAACAGTAGGATCATACAAAGCCATTTTTCTTTCTTCAAAATTTTTGTGAAAAGTTAGATAAAATTCCATCAAAGCTCTTGTCCACGGATTTTTTGCCAATTCCAAATACTGAGGAAACTCTTCAACATATATATAGGCATACTCATCACTGATATCTAATCCACTCATTGTAATAGGGATACCAGAATCAAAAACCATCTTTGCTGCCTCAGGATCCACGTAAATATTAAACTCAGCATAGTGAGAAACGTTACCGTAAGTACCGCCCCCCATCATATAGATATGGTCTATCTTATGCATAAGCTCTGGGTATAATCGTAAAAATATCGCTATATTCGTAAGAGGGCCTAATGTAACAAGCGTTAGAGGATCTTTTAGGGCTCTTAAGGTTTCGGCTAATGCTTCAGGAGCTCTTTTATCAGATAGATGTTCCAAAGGAGCAATATCAAAAGGGCCTAAGGCTGTACCATGAACATAAGAGGCATCTCGTACATTTTGGACTAATCCCTGTGCTGCTCCAGCATATAGAGGAATATCTGTTCTGTTCAAATGTTCTAATAAAGCAAGCGTATTTCCATTAATTTGAGCCAAGCTAAGATTGCCTTTTACGGTACTTATTCCTTGAATTTTCCATTGCAGAAGCTCTTCTTGTTGAATAGCCCAAATTAACGCTAAAGCATCATCTATTCCAGGATCTGTATCAATCCATATATTTTTTATCATTATATTATCTACCCTTTTATCAAAAAAATTACAAGAGATTTACAAATAAACTTGCCACAGCAGCAGTCATCCAAGATGCCCCTGCTCCTAAGAATAAAGCAATAAATCCATATTTAGTAAAAACTTCTTTCTTGTTTTTCACATAAGGAGATACCGTACCTAAAACGATAGCCACCGTGCCAGGATTTGCATATCCGCAAAGTGCGAAACTAGCAATAACAATAGATGATCTTTGTAAGTCTGAATTTTTAATAAATTCACCTAATTGAGTAAAAGCAACAAATTCATTAACAGTAATTTTGGTACCCATAAGATATCCCATTTTGAAAATATCTTCAACAGGAGTTCCCATTGCAAACGCTAAAGGAGCAAAAAGATACCCAAATATTGTTTTAACACTACCTGGCATAATCCCAATAAATTCTCCACCTGTTGTTTTAGCACCATTAAATATAGAAGCGAGTAGATCGCCATCTATAAAAGCATCTAAAGCCCCTAAGCCACCATCTATCATTGCGATCCCAGAGATAAATACGATTAAAGCTCCACCCATGAAAAGACATATTTGAATCCCTTCTGAGATGCCAGAAAGTATTGCTGCCAAAGGTTTCCCATGATCAGCACCTTCAATAATTTGAATATTTTCTCCCTGTGTTAGAGGTTGTTCTGTTTCTGGTACTAAAACTTTTGATAAAGCAATAGCTGCAGGCACAGACATAGCACTAGCTGCTAAAAGATGTGTTGCTGAAATACCAATAGAGATAAAAGCAGCAAATAAACTAGCAGAAATAGTAGCCATAACTCCCACAAACATAACCACAATTTCGGAATCCGTAAGGGAATCTAAATAACTTTTAACAAAAAGAAGATTGTTTCCTCCAAGAGGGATACTTCCTATACTAACAAGAGTTTCAGCACCACTAAGAGGCTTAATCCCCAAAGATAACATATTCCAATTAATAAAACGAGCCACACTACTAATTGTTTGATTGAGCAATCCTAAACTGTCCACGACAGAAACAAGAGCGGTGAAAAAGATGACAGATACTGTTACATCTATAGCAAAAATCCAACCCACAGCACCTGTATAAAGTCCTCCAAAATAGAAGGCTCCCCCAACCTTAGCATAAGCTAATAGGCCAGTAATACTATCTCCAAAACTTTGAAAGAGATCGGCTCCCGTTTGTCCTGTGGCTATAAGAGCACCAAACATCGAAATACATACAAAAATACCTGTGACATTTGCCCAGTATTTTGGGAAAGGAAGATTGAATTTATCTTTGAAAATAACACGAATAGACCCAATAGTTAAAAATACGTACCAAATAAGATTTCTCGTAAAGTGTGCATTTTCTTTTAATAAGCTAAATAAGAATGATCCCCCTGTTGAAACAAGCAGTGTGATCAAAAAGAACAGAATGAGTGGTAAAGGTTTGTTTTGGGTGATAATCCTAATGTTATATCCCACAATAGCAAATAAATAAAGAAATAAACAGCTTAGACTTACGATAGGTGTCCCCAATATAAGTCCTGCAATAACAAATTGCATTCCTATACCCCAAAATACTAACTTCCAATCAATAGCTTTTCTGTTTTGGGAAAATAAATAAGCTATCCCTATAAATAAAACTATTCCTAAAATTCCTTGAAAATTCATGTTAAACCCCTATTAGTTTTTTATTTTTTTATTAAATTTGATAAAAATAAGTTTGTATATTTTTGATGGTCAATAGTACGCAATCGCTCAATACGAGGTACTGACTCCTCTGGGAAGAGGAAATTTTGTTCTCTATTATTTATATAATCATAAGCTGTATAGCCACGCATTTTACCTTCTAATTGCACTTCAACAGGTACTAAATCCACCGTGAACAATTCTGGGTGTAAAATATACATAAAAGGCAATACATCGTAAATTCTTGCAGCAGGAGGGTTGTGGCTTTTAGAAACACGGAATCTTAATAGAGCTAAGCTCCATTCTTCTAATTCTTGTGTTTTGTTAAATTGTTCGATTTCTTCAGGAGTGATATAAGCATAGTTATCAGTAATATCGATATCACTTAATACGATAGGAAGTTGTGATGAAAACACGACTTGTGCTGCTTCAGGATCTGCATAAATATTAAACTCTCCATAAGGAGCAATATTTCCACAGGTTCCCCCTCCCATAATGAGTAATCTAGCGATTCTTGTTTTATACTCTGGAAAATGGATAAGGAAAGTCGCAATATTGGTGAGAGGCCCTAGGGTAACTATAGTTATATCTTCTGTGGTGGTTTTAAAGTAGTTTAACAATCCTTCAATAAAATGCCCTTGATCACTATATGTTTTTTCTAGTACGAAAGGCCCTAGATGTATACCATGAACATGTGAGCTATTAATAGATTTTCCTAAAAAAGAAAAACTTGCTCCTCTGTACACGGGAATAGTAACATTGCAATGTTCTAATAAGGCTTGCACGTTATTTATAGTAGCATGAACAGGGAGATTCCCCGATACGGTACTAATACCTTTTATATTAAGATTTTGTTGCAATGCCCAAAGTAATGCCAATGCATCATCGACCCCAGCATCTGTGTCAATCCAGTAATTCATAAAATACCCCGTATATAATAATTGTTAATCGTTAAAAATCCAACACATAGTATAGCATGTTTTTTTTTAAAAATCTAGCTCTTTTTTATTGTATTTAAATTGATACCTGTACTAGTTTAAGCAAATCATAAAACCTCATATAGCTTGATTGCTTGGTGTTCAACTGTTAATTTCGATGACCTTTTAAAACAGCCCCTAAAACGCAGATATCTTTTTACTGTTGATTTTTATAGACGAGTATTATATAATAAATCATAAGACCTTACTCATAAATATCTTAAAAGGCTAGGAAATAATATGAATTTAGCAAAAATCGCAAGACGCCGTTACACAGAAGGGGTAACTCCTTTAGAAAAATTATCCAATCTTTCCAAAGTACTAGATGGACCCACTATTTATATGAAAAGAGATGACCTATTAGGGGGGACATCTGGGGGAAATAAAACCAGAAAATTAGAATTCATTATGGCTGATGCTATCCAAAAAGGTGCTGACACTATTATCACAGCAGGAGCACCCCAATCCAATCATTGTCGTTTAACCTTGGCTGCATCTATAAAAGAAAATTTAGATTGTCATTTTATCATTGAAGACGGTGCCCCTAATCCTTATAAAGAAAAAGCCAGTGGTAATAACTTTTTATACAAATTACTCGGCGTTAAATCTATTAAACTCGTAGATAAAGACGCAGACTTAATGGCTGAGATGGAAGAATTAGCCACAGAGCTAAAAAATCAAGGTAAAAAACCTTATATTATTCCTGTTGGGGGCTCTAATGCTATAGGAGCTTTGGGGTATGTGGCTTGTATAGAAGAGATTATGGCTCAATTATTTGATAAAAATATTCCCATTGATTATATCGTCGTCCCTAGTGCGAGTACAGGTACTCATGTAGGTATGCTCGTGGGCATGCTCGGTATCAATGGAAATATCCCTATTATTGGTATTAGCATAAGTAAACCCCAAGATATACTAATAAAAACCATCTACGAATTAGCTCAAACAGTCCTAAAGGACTTAGATATTAACACCCCCTTAGAAAAATCGGACATTATTGTCCATGATAATTATGTAGGTGGTGGATATACCGTACCCACAGATGGCATGCTAGAAGCTGTTCAACTCCTAGCCCGCAGCGAAGGGATTTTATTAGACCCTGTATACACAGGTAAGGTAATGGCGGGAATGATAGACCTTATTAGAACTAATTTCTTCAAAAAAACAGACAATGTTCTTTTCCTCCATACAGGAGGCTCTCCAGCCTTGTACACTTATGAAGATATTATCTTAGAAAAAGATTTCTATACAAGATAATCCCCCCTATATTATATCCTTTATTTTACTATTGATTTTTTATTATATATGTGATAGAAGTTTACGAAACATTGTATTTCTAGGAGAGTAATGTGAAAAAAACCGAAATAGAACTTGATAAATTTTTTGAAGAACTCAGAATATTATTTAATAAAGCTAAAAAAGACGAACAAGCAATGCCAGGGACAATGTATCTATTAGATACATTTTGTCCAAGCTATGAAAATTACCATAGTGGGGCAATTGCCTATCTACTCAATCCTAAGGAACAACATAAGCACGGACTAGAGTATTTAAATCTTTTTATCAAAAACTGTGGGCTCCCCATAAAAGAAGAAATTATATATGCAGAAGTTTATACAGAAAAGCATACAGACGAAAAAAGGCGTATTGATATTTTTATTAAGATTAATGCAGATACTTGTATCATTATTGAAAACAAAATCAGTGCAAAGGATCAGGATAAACAATTAGCAGACTATTATAAATATGCTATATTAAATCCTAATTATACAAATATCTATGTTTTGTATCTAACCCTTGACGGACATGCACCTAGTGATAAATCTTTTGAGAATGAGGAAAAAGGGGATGAGCTCAGGGGAAAATATTGTAATATTTCTTATAGAGAACATATTATAGACTGGTTAGAATCTCTAACATCTAAAGATGAAGAGCGTTATCTTCGTAGTGCAGTAGAGCAATATTTATATACTATAAAAAAATTAACAGGACAAACAAAAATGGAAAAAATTATAATAGATTTATTTGAAAAATATAAGTTTACTTTTAATGAATTACAGGAATTAGAAAATGCTTCTAAACAACAACGAAAAAATATTCCATGTGATATTTATAATTCTTTAGTAGAATTTTGTAAAGTTAAAACTGAGTCTTCTTTCTCTTTAGAAATGAAGACTAGTTGTGAAGATTTTAAAAAGCAAGAATCAAATAAAGAAGAAATAAGACACTTTACATTATTATTAGGTGGAAAATATCCTATATCGATTGAAGTTGAAGGTGAGTTGAATATAGGTATTTACAGAGATAATGATTATAAAGTGCAAGATGATGATGATTTTGTTGAGTTATTAATTAAAGACCCTGATTTAAATCTAACTTCGAATGAGTATTGGTTATGTGCAAATAAAGAAGATTTGCAGAATAAAGAAGATTTGTTGGCTAAAGTAGAGGGACTACTAGAAATATATAAAAATATGCCGAAATAGTAAAATTAAAAAATCAATAATAGATATCCCAAACAATTTAAATATTTATTTGTAGAAATCACCAATTAATAACCGATAACGAATATATATAAAAATATAGGAAATTATCTTGAAACAAAAATTAAAGCGTTACCCTGTTGCCTTAACAGGACTTGCCTTAGGGGTTGCTGGTTTAAGTGCCGCTCTCTCTAATGTCTTTGGAAATGGCGTACTCTTTGTAGGCTCCACCATATCTGCATTTTTTTTGATCGTCATTCTCGCTAAAAATCTAATGTACCCTCTTGTATTACTAGAAGAGCTCAAACACCCTACCGTAAGCAGTTTTGTCCCGACTTTTGATATGGCATTAATGATTATCGCTTCGGCAATCGTACATGGACATCCTTTTTTAGGTAAAACACTATGGCTCTTAGCTATTGTCATACACTCTGTTTGTTTAGGATTCTTTCTAAAAAATAGACTTAGAGAATTTTCTTTAGAGCTCATGATACCCAGTTGGTTTGTTCCCCCTATTGGTATCGTAATCGCATCTGTCACAGGCTCTCAAATGGGCTTTCCCTTTATCAGCCAAGTTATCTTCTATATTGGTTTTGTTTTTTATATCATAATGTTACCCATGATGTTTTATAGAGTGATCTTTGCCAATCTCATAGACGATGATAGGCTCCCCTCTTTCGGAATTATGGCAGCACCCCCCAATTTATGCGTAGCAGGTTATTTAGTCGCTTTCCCAGAACCCAATCTTATTATTTTAGCCGTATTGGTGGGCTTAGCATTGTTTAGCACTTGTTTAGTTTATATGTCTATGATTCGCATTTGGAAAATCAAATTTTCACCCATATACGCATCCTACACATTCCCATTAGCTATTAGCTCCACAGCTATGATTAAAGTAGCCAATTATTTCAAACCCCTCAATAGTGAGTTTTATTATTTTTTCCATACAATTTCCATGATAGAATTGCTAATAGCCACCATCGTTATTCCTTATATCTTTGTCAAGATGATATTGTGGGTATATTATAATATCCATAAAGCACAAGATTAATCATCTCAATTAAACTCTAAAAACACCACCCCATGATAGAGGTGGTGTTTTCTTTTCATTATATAACTCGTGGTGTCTCCCAAAATCTCTACCACCACAAAAAGGGGGTTCTTAGGGGGTTTTTTAGAGAATAGCGAGACAGCTCAGCTGTCGAAACTATTGTCTTATACAGTTATTAAAATTTTCTCCATTCACTTAAACATCTTACTGCATATCTTAAAAAACCTCTTAAGTGGCGGGGGGTTATAGGGGGAGAGCCAAGGCTCCCCCTAGAGAAGATAGACGTAATGGGAAAATCGAAAGTACCCCATACCCTAAAAAATATATATAAGATATTTCTCGGTGTCAATCTTCTTTACTACTCGAAGAGTGCTACGCTAAGGGGAACACTGGTTGCTTCGCACCCTAGCTAAAGCACCCTTCGGGTAGAGACCCCCGCCAAATAAGGGGCTATGCTTTAGCTACCCCCTATTTACCCTCTAGCGAAGCATAGATATTTAGATGTTTTAA
>CAMQVI010000067.1 GCA_947038195.1 uncultured Brevinema sp. | reverse complement strand
TCTTAACTAGCAAGAATTAGTATACACTATACACCCCCTCTTGTCAAGGGGTTTTTACTCTTTTTTTAAATAGTTTTTTGTTAGAAAATTATTTGTGCTAAAACTATATAGGATATAGCTAGTATATAGGAATATTTGTCCCTATTGTAGTAAAGGGAGAAATATTAGAACAATGATTTAGATATATTGTTCTAATACAGAAAATACACACCTTAACATAAGCTTTGGTGTGTATTTTAATTTTATTGATAATTGTTTAATAGTAAGCTCATCCCTACTTTTTAAGAACTGTTTGAATATTGGTAATACGTAAATTGTCGCCAATTTGTTCAAACTCAATAATTACATCCTCTTTAAAATGAGCGATAATTGTGTTTTCTTTTCATTCATAGGGGGTGTCGTTCAGATACAAGAAACCTTCTATATATATTTTATGATTTACTTCAAAGGGGCAAGCTAGTGATATATTCATAAATGTCATGGCATCTATTTCAGCAAATATAGCTGAATCAATATTAGAAACTCCAAATAACGCAGCTCCATTGGCATGAGGGCCTTTATAATAACAAATGTTTTTATCATTTAAGCCACAAGTAATCGTAGCGAGTATGTGTCCATTTATCATTTCTGATAGATCCATTTCTGCTGTCGTCAAAATGTCTAGCCCCAAACTATCGCCTAAAGATTTTATTTGTTCTGCTAATTCAATAACAGATTGTGGAAAATTGTTGACGTTCTCCCAGCCCCATAACCAAGTTTCAGAGGAGCTTGATTCACTACCAATAAATTGAACGGGGTATTTGTCCTCGCCAAAAGCAATAGTACCCTCCGCTAAGTCTACATTCCAATTTTGATTTTTTACGACTAAGTCACCAAATATAATTTGACGAGCTGTTACTATCCCCACAACTGCTGAAAAAACGTCTTCCCACTTGTCTTTTTGAATGCTAAAATTTTCATCAAGAATTGATTTTTTGTCCATTTTTCTCCTTTTATATAATATTATATTTCAAATATCTCTACCCTAGCTTCAATAAGTATAATTTATTGTGCTCTTAGGTCAAGAAATTTCCATAAAAGAGACTGTATTGCTATGGTCTCTTTACAAAAAATAATTTATCATGTATTATAAAAGCAACACAAAAACAAGAGGATATCATAAAAAAATCAAGAGTATCTCTATACAAAACAATAAAGTTTATAGACCTAAGGGATTTTGGACACCAACGATACATCGCCTTTTAACACATTTGCAAAACAAAAAATTTCACGCAGTTCCTAAAGTCTTTGGAATTACTGATGACTGTGAAATACTATCCTATATGGAAGGAGATATCTATAATTATCCTCTAACCGATGCTGTTGCAAGTGCTGAAGCTTTATGTTCTGCCGCAGTTCTCCTACGTCTATACCATGATGCTACTGTTTTTTTTCTTCAAGAAAATCAATTTGAAGATTTGAAATGGCTTTTACCAACAAGAGAACCTCAAGAAGTCATTTGTCATGGTGACTTTGCTCCTTACAATGTTAGCTTAAATGAAAACACAGTGGTTGGGATTTTTGATTTTGATACGGCTCACCCTGCTCCAAGAATTTGGGACATTGCATATTCCGTCTATTGTTGGGCACCTTTCAAGACTGACCCTTGTGACACACTAGGTGACTTAAACACTCAAAGTATCCGCGCCAAACAATTCTGTGATTCCTACGGGTTAGCCCACGACAGTAGAAAACAATTGCTTGATATGATAATCATTCGACTACAAGAGTTGGTGAACTTTATGCAAAAAAGAGCTGATGAAGGTGATGAAAAATTTCAAAAGAACCTACAAGACGGTCATCATTTAGCTTATCAAAAAGACATTACTTATCTAGAATTTAACAAAGAATACATTACTAATTTTTTAATACAATAAACAATATTCATACTATATAAAAAGACTATATTACTATAGTCTTTTTATATAATTCAAAATTTTTAATAAAGCTCAAAAGTGGCTAGGTCAAATTCTACTTCTGTTCCTGTATCCATGCTTTTACGTTTTATCATTCCTTTTTTTAGCTCAGGGTCTCCACAAATCCAAACGTATTTAACACCAGCTTTATTGGCGTATTGTAGCTGTTTACCTAGAGGTATGCTACTATCAGGATAGACTTCTACGATATAGTTTTTGGGTTTAGTACCTGTGAGAAACGCTAGTAAATCTTGCTCATAAGCCATCGTGCCATCTCTCTCTTTATCAAAAAAAGGATTTTTTTCTAATAAACCAGATACTTTGGAGATAGAATCTTTCATTAATTCCTTATCCGCTGCATGGGAAAGGACAATGTTTTCCATCATGGTAACACAATCCATAAAGAGGTTTTCCATTTCTTTAATATTATCAGATGCTGAATGAAAGAAAGCGAGAGGAATAGTATTATCAATAGCCATCATATGCTTTTCTAATATTAAATCTTCATCTTTTAATAATCCGTGTCCTCTTAGGAATGCTTCGAAGGTAACATCTCCAATAGCAAAACCTACTCCTGAAATATTACTGTTTTTATTGAAGAGATTTACGAGATTGTCGTAACGTCCCCCTCCAAACAATGCTCTCGTGTTTTCTGGGTTTTTATCATAGGATTCAAATACTAAACCTGTATAATACGCTAATCCTCTTACAATAGAAAAATCATAACGGATGGGATTTTGTTCTTTAAATACTGTTTTACTTAATTCTAAAATTTCGTCTAATTCTTTAGCACCCACAGACTCGGGGAGTTTGTCTTTAAGAATAGAAAACTCTTGGTCAAAAACTTCGTATAGTTTATTAACTTGTTCTGGATTGAGTCCTTCTTGCTCCAACATCTCCACAAATTTTTCTTTGGAGATTTTATCTTTTTTGTCCATAATTTTAGCGATGGTGTCTACCATCTCTTCTTTAATGCCTACAATATCTACGAGAACATCTTTAATAAATCCTCTGTGATTTACTCTTATCTCGTACATATCTAAAGTCGCTTCAAAGATACTAAAGACACTTTGAGCTACTTTTAATAATTCAAAATCGGCAAAAGCCCCCTTAGCACCTATAAGGTCTACATTGACTTGGTGAAATTCTCTCAGTCGTCCTTTTTGAGGTCTTTCATAACGCATGAAGTTTTCTATAGAGTACCAACGTTGAATAGGGGCGATTTCGTTCATTTTAGCGGCATACATACGTGCTAGTGTAGGAGTGAATTCTGGTCTAATAGCAACTCTTCTGTCTCCCTTATCGGAAAATACATAAAGCTGTTTTTCTGCGATTTCTTCTCCACTTTTGGCAGCATATATTTCAAAACTCTCTAGTAAAGGTCCTGACATTTTCTCATAGGAAAAGCTAGAAATAGCACTTTCTATAAGAGAAAACATATGAGATCTAAATCTCATTTCCTTGGGATAAAAATCTCTTGTTCCTGGGTAGGAGTTAGTGGATGTTCCTTGGCTCATATAAAACTCTCTAAATATTATTTATTTTTTTTACGTTTAGGGTAATTCCCTCTACCGATTCAACAATCACCATAGATCCTTCGGAGATAACTCCTTTTTCTACATTACGAGCGGGAAAAATATCGCTGGCATGTTTTACTTTACCTTGATCTATAGTGTTATCAATCTCTTCTACGACACGTAGTTCTTGTCCTATAAGAGCTTCTGACCCTTGCTTATAACCTTTTACCGCTTTATTCGTAACAAATAAAGGTCTCAATAAAACAATCAAAGCTGTAGAGGCAACAAAAAAGATGGAAGCTTGTAGAGTAATATTATCTGTAGCCAAAGCAAGTAAGCCTACCAAAGCTGCTACGATAGCTGGGAAAATAAATACTGTCATAGGGGTAATAAACTCTACTACCAATAGCACCACGGCAATAATCCACCAAAAAACTTGGGGGTTATTTATAAAATATTCCATATATATCTCCTTTAATACCTTTTTCTTTTTATTACTTCGTTTTTATTGTTCTTATATTGTTTTTTAATTGATATATAAATATAGCTAGAGCCCCTATAATAGCAAATATTATTAAAATCCTAGAATAAAGTAATCCTCTCACAGGTCTATCATACTCTATTTTTATTTCCTGTGTTCCTTCAGGTACATAAATATATTGTTGAATGATATTAGCTTTATGAATACTTATTTCACTTCCATCGGTATACGCTTTCCAGCCTTTATCGTAAAGATCACCAAAATATAAAATCTGATTTTGGCTAGAGTTGGGATTGGGGATAGTATAAGCATTATACGCTGTTTTTACTGTGTTTACAAGAGAAGGTGGGATGGGATTGGTTTTATCTTCTAAAGGTAGTCCCACATACTCAATAGGAAGAGCATAATTAGATAAGTCTTGTAAAGAATTTTCCATTTCGCTCATCATATCCGTCATATTGGTGGATTTTACATTTTGAATCCACGCAAAACGAGGTAATTTGTTATTTAATTCATAGATAGAAACAGGGTGATTATAAGACCCCCTGAGATTAGTGATAAAGGTAGTATCTTGGATTAATTGCTCAGCGAAAAGTTTCTCGCTCTCTTCTCCCACGAGAATATATTTTACATTGCCCATAAACCATAATCTCTTGGTCATTTCCCAGATATCTTTATAATCTTGATAAAGGGTAACACTATTGTAAGCACTCTCAAAGAAATTAAGATAGCCTTCGTCTAAACGAGACACAGGGATACGTCCCATCATATTAATATCAAAATAAGGAAAGGCATAGGTGAGGTCATTATTATTTAGGGGGTATAGTGGCTGTTCTATAATAGAACCTGTAGGACTAGGAGAGCCTGTGAGATTGGGGAAGAATAAAGAGCCAGAAGCTCTATAACTAGAACCTAGATTGTTTTGAAGGAAATTAATGAGCTCTGTTTTAGGGTAAAATGTTTTTTCGTCTACGTATGTTCTTTCTATATAAAAGCGATTGGAAACGTAAAGATTTTGCATAGTGAGTAAAATGATAGCTAGGGGTAAAAATTTAGTGAATTGGGGTTTAAGATAGCATAGGAGAAAAATCCCAAAGCTCGCGGTGAATAAGGATGCCATACTAAGGATAGAATTAATTCTTCCTGTAAGAGCAGCATCTATCATGGCTCTATTGGCACGTCCTAGGACTTTTCTAATAGAAACAGCCTCCCCTCCATCCGTCATCGCTAAAAGAATAAACCACATAATAGACATTATAGCTATGGACGCCATAATAATAAGAATCGTTTTTTTTATTTTTTCTTGATTGCTTTCAAAAATTTCTTTTATGGTATCTAGTCCCATAGCAGCGATAATAGCCCATGAAAGCCCTGTGATACTAAGGAATTTAGCTGGCACACGCATAGCATCCATTCCTGGTATCTGGTACCATAACCAAAAAAGAGGACTGCCAGGAAAATATTTACCAAAGGATAGTAGCAATGCCACTAAACCCGTAATGGCAAAAAATCTAAGTCCTTTTTTCTTGCTTTTCCAAGCAAAAGATATGGCTAAAATAGCAAATAATAATAAAAAGAATCCTAAAGAATCCGTGTTACCAGAAATAGGTTTATCACCATAATAAGGAAAGTCTGCCTCAGAGGAGCTGAGCCCATGATACCCAAAAGCAAATGTATTGATTAGTTCTGCTGGGGGGAAAGACCAGCTCGTAGCAAACTCCCAAGAACCTTGATTGTTTAAAAATTCTGAGTTAGACCAAAATTTTAGAGTAGGTAAGAAAACACTTAATCCCACTATTAAAATTACCCCTAAATAAGATACCTTGTTTTTTAAAGTCTCCATAGGGAGAAAGTCTTTTATATTTTTAATCTTAAAAGAGACAGCTTGAGTTTGTATCATGAGGTATAGCACCCATGCCATCCCTAATACCGTCCCATAAACACCTCTTTGAGGCTCTCCTATCATCATCCATGCCCAAAATATTCCACCCCAAAGAGAGGCAAGACCTTTTAGTAAGCGAGAATCTGTTTTACCGTCCAAAATCACACTCAAACAGAGTAAAAATGCAGGAGTCATGGGGATAGCCTCTAGGGCTAAAGCGTGTCCACTATAAACCAAAGATAGTACATGGGGTAAAAAAGTATAGGATACAGCTCCAAAAATAGCTCCCTCATAAGATACATCTAATCTTTTGATTAATTTAAAAGTAACAAATCCCGATAAAAATAGGGCAATGATATACACCCCTACGACTCTAGCACTGCCTGTAAGGGCAAGAATGCTATTATATAAATCGGGATTGGGGACATTGAAAATAAATCCTAACCAATAATTAGAAATAAAGTGATACCCTTGACCAGATAAAAGAGAACGTACTATCACAGAACGCATAGAAATATTATCATCCACCCCTTGCAATAAGAGACCACTGAAACTTTCTCTAAAGAGAAGTCCTATTAATAAGCTTAAAATAATAGTAAGAAATACATAATTTTTTATTTTGATATTTTGAAACATTCTTATTCCTCGTCCTTAACCTTGTCCTCAAATATAAATAAATGAGAAAGATTTTTTTTATAGTGTAATTTGTTTTTTTCATAGTGAACTAAAGCAACTACTTTGTTATGAAATGTGAGACAATGTAGCCCTTCTTTATCAGGTTTTTTATACAATTCTCTCAATAGGGGTTTTCCATGTTGGAGATGTTTTAAATCACCCATCCATTTTATCATATCAATATTAGATAGTGCCACTTCAGGGCTTATGATAAAATCTTCCCAATTTTCGGAAAGCTCCTCTAGGGTAATAGTATCATCTATATGGATACCACCAGATTTAATCCTATGAAGGGATATTAAATGCCCCCCTGTTTGGAGTGTTTCGGCTAAATCTCTAGCGAGGGATCTAATATAAGTCCCAGAACCACAAGAGATAGTTACCGTAATTACTTTTTTATCATTATCATAGCTCACATCACTCCAAGAGTAAACGTTCACTTCTCTCGCTTTTAGCTCTACTTTTTCACCAGCTCTAGCTAGGTCATAGGCTCTCTTACCATCTACTTTTAAAGCAGAGTATTGAGGGGGTATTTGAGATATAGTGCCTGTAAAATCTTTAGCACTCTTTATAATCATCTCTAGGGAGATATCGGGTACAGGGAGTGTTTGGATAATACTGCCTTCTTTATCATCCGTATCCGTAAAAGCTCCTAGCTGAATTTCTGCTTTGTAGATTTTAGGGCTAGCCAATAAAGCATCGAAAAAAGATGTTCCTTCGTTAAGTAAAATCGGTAAAACACCTGTAGCCATAGGGTCTAAAGTGCCCCCATGTCCTATTTTTTTGATTCCTGTTTTTCTTTTTATAACACGAATAACATCAAATGAAGTCATTCCCGAGGGCTTATTAATACCCAATATACCTATAGTTTTCATATTGTCCTATTATTTTTTATTTATCTTACCATTATACCGATTTTCATCAAAAAACTCAAGGCTAGAGCAAAAGATATTTAATGAGTCTAATAATTGTAATTTTTTTACAGTTATTCTATAATATGATATATATATAAAGAGGATTTTATGCCTGTAGAACATATCGTTTCACGTATACAAAGTATAGAGAGTCGTATTACAGAGATCCAAAAAATGGGTCATACCTCTCCTGCTAAAATTGATAAAGCCAAAACTCCCACGGAAAAAGTAAGTGGAGATAAATTCTCTGATATATTAAATGAAGTAATGCGATCTCGAGAGCAAAGCCAATTAGATATCCTCGGAGATGAAAGCACAACTAATCTCGCTGATACAAGAGTAGATTCCCTAATGGAACTCTATAAAACCACAGGTGCTATGCCTGTAGCTAAACCAAAGCCTATTGCTAGTAATGCAATCATCTCTAGCAATCCTAGGACTTGGGATAGTACTATAGAACAAGCTGCGGCCTTTCATGATGTAGACCCACGATTAGTGCATGCTATAATACAGACGGAATCTGCCTATAATCCCAATGCCATATCTATCGCTGGAGCAGAAGGCTTAATGCAATTAATGCCCGCTACGGCAGTAAGGGTCGGGGTTAAAGATTCTTTCGATCCCGCTCAAAATATCTTTGGAGGGGCTCAGGTATTAAAAGAGATGATGGGCAGATATGATGGAAATATTATCAAAGCTTTAGCAGCTTATAACGCGGGACCGGAAGCTGTAGATAAAGCCAACGGCATCCCTCCATACAAAGAAACACAAGCCTATGTGCCTAAAGTCTTGAATTATTATTATAATTTAAGACATCAATAAAAGAGAGGATAAAATGGGAATATGGATTAAAGCCTTTCTCTTATTACTTTTAAATATAGGAATAGCTGGGGGCACCCTTTATTTCTTAGATTATATGAGGGTAATTAGTTACAATAAAATAGTCACTCAAATAACAGGACGACAAATAACAGGACCTGCTCGTGTGGAAGATCCTTTATTATTAGAACAAGAAGAGTTGAACAAAAAGTGGGAATTATTGACCATTAAAGAGCTAGAATTATCTAATGAAAATGTGACTACTATAGAAAGTAATATAGCTCTTCAAACAGAAAAAGTCCAGCTCCAAGATGAAAGAGAGGCTTTTCTTAATGAACAAGCTCTCCTTGCTTTAGAAAACAAAGAAAAAAACACCTATGATAATAAAATCACAGAGGTAGCTACACAAATCGGGGGGATGCCTCCTCAAACGGCAGCAGAGCTCCTTAACTTACAAGATGACTTTCAAGTAGTAGATATTTTCAAAAAAATGGAAGAATTGGCCGCAGCTAATGGGCAAGCATCTACAGTACCTTTTCTCCTAACTCTTATGGAAAGAGAAAAAGCTGCTCGCATTCAAACCCTTATTCTGGCTCAAGTGTGATTTCTCACCAACTACTCCTCTTATCCAAGCATTACAAGGCTCATCCTCTACGTTTTGAGACGTAGAAAACTCATTTAAATTAATTGTCCTTATGACAAAAAATATCTGCATAAATTAGGGGGACTCATGTCTATTGATTTTGATAATATTTTACACCGTAAAAAAACCAACTGTAAACGCTGGGATACGCTAGATCAATACCACCCTAATATTATTCCTATGGGTATTGCAGATATGGATTTCCCCTGTCCTCCAGAAATTATAGAAGCTCTCAAAAAAAGATTGGATCACCCTTGTTTCGGGTATACCTACCCTACTGACAATCTTAAAGAATTAATCGTTCAACATCTCCAAACGCAACACGGCTGGACTATAAAAAAAGAATGGATTATATTTTATACAGATGCGACAACTTCTTTATATTTTATCTTTAATGGTATTAAAAACAAATTACAAAACCCTTCTCAAAATCAAGTAATTCTTCAACCACCTGTATTTGGTCCTTTTTTTAACGATATTAAAAGAGCTAGTTTACTCCCCTTAGTCAATCCTTTATTATTGAAAGATTCTTCATACGCTATGGATTTTGAGGGTTTACAAAATATTTTTCAAAAAAACAAGACTATCAGCAGTCTAATTGTGTGCAATCCTCACAATCCTATAGGGAAAGTTTGGGGAAAAGAAGAACTACTTACTTTAGGCAATTTATGTGTGCAGAATAATTGTATTACTATTTCTGATGAATTACATTCAGATCTTATTTTACCTAAATATAAACACACTCCTATTGCTTCTCTTTCTCCAGAAATAGAGCAAAATACGATTACACTCATCTCCCCTGGTAAAGGATATAATATTGCAGGATTGAAAACTTCAGTAGCTATCATACCTAACGACGAGATAAGGTCTCATGTTAGTTTTGTTACTAATAATATGGATCCTAATATTTTGGGAATGATTGCTTATGAAACAGCACTTACCCATGCTCCTAAAAATTATACCCCAGCCTTGATGAAGTATATAGAAAAGAATTTTGACTATGTAGATCAATTTTTAAAATCTCATATACCTAATATTAAACTAACACCCCCTCAAGCTACTTTTTTAGCATGGATTGATATGAGATCTCTTAAGATGACGAATACAGAATTAGAAGATTTTATGCTTAATAAAGCCAAAATTCATGTTATTTTTGGGCATACTTTTGGTGAAAGTGGTGAAGGATTTATACGCCTCAATATAGGTGCTCCTTTAGATCAAATAAAAAAAGCCCTCTTCCAACTAAAAGAGGCTTTAACAACGCTATAAGGATACAATGGTTTTATTATTACTGTTATTATCTCTTCTCCCTATACACAGTTTTACTTTTTATGAATATCCCTTCGATCCTCCTTTATTTCAATTAAAAGAGATAAACACCTCTAATTTTACTATTATTTATTCTCCCTCTTCGGAACAACAAGCTTTTGAAATTGCTACTTTTGCTGAGGAAGAGTTTGAGTCTCTAACAAACTATTATGGAATATTCCAGCTTAAAGAATTCATCCCCAATCAAAAAATCC
>CAMQVI010000066.1 GCA_947038195.1 uncultured Brevinema sp. | reverse complement strand
TCACCTATTATTTAATTTTGTATAGTGCTTTTTCATCTATTGTAAGATTTTTTGTTTCTGTGGACAGGTATTTATCTACCCTGGGCTTTTTCGGTTTTGAGAATTCTTTAAATTCAAAAAGTGCCCTTCTCAGAAAAGATCTCTCAGCAATCACTCGTATAAAATATTATGGCTGATGTTAGTGATGTGCCCTTAACGAATACCCTAACGAAGTTAAAGGTAACGGAGCATTCGAAGCCTTCCTAAAAAACATATTGGAGAGATGGCTGATTCGAAATCAGTTATACAGTGATGTGCCGGGGGTTCAAATCCCTATACTCATTTTTTTGTATCCAAAATGTCAGTATATTCCAAGTAGGAGTATAAAAAAAATACCTATTAAGAAATCTATATAAAAAGATTTTACAGTGGGTATTTAAAATCAAACGGATATTATTATGCTGAATTAACACTCAATAATAAACGCATTCAAAAATCACTTCGTACTAAGTAAAATTTTCACACGTAAAATTTTTGCCTGTGAAAATCCCCCCCAAATAGTATGACCTTTTAATTTTCAAAATATCTCAAATTCAAGGATTTCATCCCTTACACAAAAATATCTCAAATTTTATAATAATTTTAAAAAATCCAAAAAGGGTCATAATTAATGACCCTTTTTGGAGCTTATAAAATAGAGTGTAATTTAAAAACAAGATCTATTGATAATGCTATTGATAAGTATATGAAAAATTGTGTATCAAGACATAGCTTAATATTTTAACATATCTGAACGCTGGGTTAGAGCCATTCTAAATACAAGGTACCCGTAGGGTATCATGATTTTCAGAGATGTCCGTGGGTATAGTAAATTTACGTCGTTAATCAATTAAAGTAGAATTCAACTTATTAAATATGAAAACTTCCATCGTAAATAGGCTTATTAAAGCCTGTCACATTATATTATATCTGTGTATACTCCTCTGTTAAAATAAACTACTTATAACATAAGATCTTGTAATAATGATTCAGGGTTAGATTCTTTAAAAAATCCTCCCCCCATGACAAACCAATTCAATCCAGCTTCTTTCAGTGATTTCATATTAGAACGCTTGATACCACCATCAGCTTGAATGATAACATCATCTCCTAAAAGTTGCCGTGCTTCTCTAATACGTTCTAAAGATTCAGGAATAAAACTTTGAAAAGAAAAACCTGGTTCAACACTCATGATAAGTAACATATCAAATTCTCCCTTTAATTTATTTAATACAGAAATAGGAGTATTAGGTTTAAGAGAAACTCCAGCCAGTACACCTTTAGAACGGATATGACGAAGAATAGGAACAATATTATCGCTAGCTTCATAATGAACAGTCAATACGGCTGGAGACAATTCAAGAAATTTCTCATAATGCCCCGGCAGATCTATCATCAAATGAATATCAGCCTTGATAGTAGGGGTAGCATTCATAACTTGTTGTACAAACTGATGTCCAAAAGACATATTTGGCACGAAATGATTATCCATTACATCATAATGAATCATATTTACTTGCGATTTCTCTATTTGTTGCAAAGCACTTTTGATATCAGAAAAATCTGCGGCAAAGATAGAAGGTAAAATTTGTAACTCCATGATATATCCTTTATTCAATATGCGTAAGGATAGTATCTGCTAGTTGTGAACCTAACCACCCATACTCTTTTAATAGTTGATCATAGGTGCCAACTTGCCCAAAGGTAGTTGCTCCAATTTTCAAAAGTTTTTTAGGCTGTTTTTCAATAAGTACATCTGCTATTGCTGAGCCTAAACCACCTCTAACGTTATGATTATCTAAAGATACAAGGTGTGTGCATTCTTTTGCAGCTTGAATAATAATATCTTCATCAATAGGAAGAATAGAGAATATATCAATAACTCGAACCGACTTATTTTTAGCAGTTAGAATATCCGCGGCATCTAGAGCTTGAGAAACCATTGCTCCTGAAGCGAAAATACAGATATCAGTACCCTCTCTAAGTGTAATACCTTTTCCTATTTGAAATTTCACACCTTCGTTATAAATTTTACGTGAAGGTCGTCGAGAGAAACGAACATAGTTTAAGCCCTTCATATCTTCACAAAGAATTTTGATGATTCCACTCATTTGAACAGAGTCACAAATATCAAAGATTTGAGTATTACTCACCCCTCTAAACATTGTAATATCTTCAAAAGTTGTATGAGTACCTCCATTATAGGCTGTTGTAATACCTGGGTCAGAACCTAAAAGAACCATAGGAATATTAGCATAAGCACTACTGACAACGGCTTGATCAAAACAACGGCGGGAAATGAAAGGAGCAAAACTATGTACAAAAGCTTTATATCCTACAACACCTAATCCAGCTGCTACTCCTACAGCTTGAGCTTCCATAATCCCAATATTAAAATAACGATTAGAATAAGCTTTTTCAAAAGCTTTAGAGCCACTAGAACCAGCCAAATCTGTATCAATAAAACAAATAGAGTCGTCTGTTTTTGCTTGATGTATTAATGCCTCAATACAGGCGGTACGGATCTCTGTTTTATCCTGTATATTTTCTTTTACTATCACTGTTTACCCCTTTATTTGTTCTGCAAAAAAATCTTTTGCTTGATTGAGTGCTAATTTTTTCTCATCAGAATCGATTCTTAAGTGGTGATCATCAATTGTTTCTAAAAATTTAACACCTTTTCCTTTTATTGTATCTAGAATGAGTGCCGTAGGTTGGGATTGTTTAAAACCTTTTGTAATAGCAGATTTAATAGCTTCACAATCGTGACCATCTACAGTAATTGCATTCCACCCAAAGGATTTAAATTTTTCTTCAAAGCTGAATGCTTGATTAATATTTTCGGATTTTCCATCTAGTTGTTTTTTATTATTGTCCACAAAAAGGACAAAATTGTTTAATTTATTATGAGCAGCTACTTGAGCTGCCTCCCAACACTGACCTTCGTTTAATTCTCCATCACCGACCATGCAGTATACTTTTTGAGATTTATTTTTAATTTTTATACCTAATGCTATTCCTACAGCAGCTCCGAATCCTTGACCTAAACTTCCTGCAGTCATATCAATACCTGGTGTTTTAAGGCGATCAACATGAGAAGGGAGTGTCGTATGTAGATGATTTATTGTGTGTAATAGCTTTTTATCAAAAAATCCTCTGACCGCTAAACAAGAATATAATGCTGGCCCTGCATGTCCTTTACTTAATACAAAATAATCTCTATCTTGCCATTGAGGATTTTTTGGATCGACTTTTAATAAGCCTTCTTCAGGAGCATATAATACAGCAAGAGCATCTACAGCGGATAAAGCTCCTCCAATATGTCCGAATCCTAAGTTCATAATCATATCAATAATATGAAAACGAACTTCTGAAGCATAACGTTGTGTCTGTGTCATGATAAACTCCTTTTATTTAGATTTTATTAATACTTTCATTTCTGAACCTTTTATAACAAGGTCAATACCTTCTCTCCAATGTTCAAGATCTACTTCTGCAGTAATGAGTTCTTCTGTAAATATTTGTTTCTTATCCATAAGCCCTATTGCTGTAACCCATGAACTTGGTTTTTGAGAACGACATCCAATATAATTAAGTTCTTTTTGAATAATAACATTAGTATCTAATTCTACTAATGGAGTAGTAAAAAGTCCTACTTGTACAAAATCTCCAAGTTTTTTCATTAAGTTTAATCCTTGGTTTACCCCTTTTATAGAGCCTGAACAATCAAAGGTTTTATCCACCCCATGTCCATTTGTGGCATCCATAACGACTTGTTTAAGATCCTCTGTTAGAACATCAACAGTTCTGTTTATCCCGAATTTCTTAGCAAGATCTAGGCGTTTAATATCATTCGTAATTCCAGCTAAAATTACATATGCACCTTGTGATTTAGCCACTTGTGCCACTAGATTACCTATAGGACCTGGTCCTATAACTAAAACAACATCTTTATTTGTAGTATTCGTTTTTTCTAAAACGGCATGTACACAACATGCTAAAGGCTCTGTTAATGCGGCTGATTTCAAACTAATATTCTCCGTAAGAAGATGAACACTTTCCGCTCTAAGCAGTACTTCTTCTGCCATACTACCGTTTACGACAGTTCCAATTCCTTTACGAGAACCACAAAGATTGTAATTTTTACTCTGACAAAATTCACATTCCCCACAAATAGAGAATGTAGTTTCACTCGTGATTTTATCTCCAACTTTAAGATGTGTTACATTAGCACCAACTTCTGCAATCGTTCCAGAAAACTCATGCCCTAATACGACAGGATAAGTATTCCCATATTCTCCTTTAAAGGTATGGATATCTGTACCACAAATTCCTGAGTAAGCAACTCTTGCTTTAACAAATCCTTCTCGTATTTGAGGGCTAGCTATATCTTGAAGAGCCATCTGGTCATACCCACTAGCTGTTTTAACGAGAGCTTTCATTTTCTTCCTCCCACGGTAAGATAAGCACTTTATTATATTCTTCTGTACGACTTTTTATCATCTTAAAAGCATCCATTGTTTTTGAAAGAGGAAAACGATGAGAAATCATGTGTTTCAGCTGAAGTTTCCCTTTCTTAATATAACGAATGGTTTCAAGCCATTCTTTTCCTGGAAAAGGAGCTGAATATGAATTCCACATACCTTTGATTAATAATTCTTTACGAAAAATACTTTCAAAGGCTTTTTCTGATAACGTAATATCAGAATAAGCAATTCCTAGATAAGCGATTTTACCTTTTTTTGAGGTGATTAAAAGGCTTTGTTCTTGAGTAATATTTGATCCTGCGCATTCCATGGTAATATCTACACCATTTGCTGTGATTTTATAGCATTCTTCTACTACATCCGCTTTTAGAGCATTGATTGTATGAGTTGCTCCAATTTTCGTTGATTCTATTAATTTTTTATCCGAGATGTCTATTGCTATAATTTCAGCTACACCGGCTATTTTTAACCATTGTATGACATATTGACCTAAAGCTCCACATCCAAGGACTGCTACTGTATCACCAATACAAGGTTCTATATTAAGCACACCGTGCAATGCTACAGCTAAAGGCTCGATCATAGCGGCCTCTTCAAAATCAATATCATCTATCGCTAAAAGTAATTCTGACTTAATGGCAATATATTGAGCAAAAGCTCCGTAACTATGAGACCCTGTCATTTTATAATTATCACAAAGTGAAAAATTTCCCTTTTTACAATTATGACATGTAAAACAAGGAAGAAGAGGAATACCAACGACATTCTCCCCTATATCAAAATTACGAACATCTTTTCCTTTTTGTACAATAACACCAGAAAATTCATGTCCTAAAATTGCAGGTAAAGGATACCGCCATTTTTTAAAAACGCGAGAAGTATCTGATCCACAAATACCTACTACCATTACTTTTACTAAGACTTCATCATCATTATATGTTGGAATAGGAATGTCTTCAAAGCGAATATCTTCTAATCCATACATTACTGCTGCTTTCATTTTTTTATCCATATTTTTATACTCCACCGACTAATAGAAACCCTCTTTCCTTAGTTAAAGAAAGAGGGTCTTTATTATTAATTACCGAGAAATGGTGCCATAAATTGAGAAAATTTAAGGATAAGCCATTTGTATAAGTTCCCACCTGTATCAAGAGAAGAAAATTCTGTTGCATTTTCTGGTAAATCAAAAGCAACACCTTGCATAAGCTCTGTATGTACTGGAGTATAATCTGTTGCCATATAAAGAGATAAAGTAATAACAATCATTCCTGTAAGGACAGATTGGAAGATATTTCCTTTTCTAAAAGCAACAATATAAGCTGTATAGAATGGTATTGTTGCTAAATCTCCAAATGGTAATACTCTATTACCTGGGAGTATAACAGCAATAAAGATAGTAATAGGAACAAGTACTAAAGCTGTTGACATAAGTGCAGGGTGTCCTACTGTAACAGCCGCATCTAGTCCTATATTAATATCTCGATCTCCAAAATTTTTATGCATAAACGTTTTTATAGATTCAGAAATAGGAATTAATCCTTCCATTAAAATTTTAACCATACGAGGCATTAAAAACATAACAGCACCCATAGAAATCCCCATTTTTAGGACTCCACCCAAATCATATCCAGCAAGGATACCAAAGATAGCACCTAATGAAAGCCCAACCATCATTGGTTCTCCAAAGACACCAAACTTTTTCTGTACATCTTCAGCACTAAGCTCAATTTTATTAATCCCTGGGATTCGTTCAACTATGTTCCCAACTAACCAACCTAAAGGGGCAAAAGATGCTGAAGACCCTGTAGGAATAGTAACACCTTCTAAGCCATAGAAGTCTTGAATAGATTTTGCACTTTTATCAGCTGTAATAAGAACAGCAATTTCCATAACGACAGCCATCAATAGAGAAAACCAAATATGACCTGTTACAACAAAGGCTGTCGCTGCAGCTACAGCAAAATGCCAGTAGTTCCAAAGATCTATATTTAATGTTTTTGTTGTTTTAGTCAAAAGCATGATGATATTAACAGCAAAACAAATAGGTATGACTAATGGCGCAATAGGAGAAGCCCACGTAGCTGCGGCAATCCCAGGCCAACCCACATCAATAACAGTTAAGTTAAAGCCAAAACGTGCTACAATTGCTTGAGCAGCAGGTCCAATATTAGATACTAATACTCCTATCACAAGATTAATACCTACAAAACCAATACCAATAACTATACCTGATTTCAAAGCTGTTTTTAGATCAATTCTAAAAATTAGCCCTAACATTAAAATAGCTATAGGCAAAACAACAGTTGGTCCTAAATTAAGGATGTACTGTACCCCTGATAATAAAGATTCCATGAAAAACTCCTTTTATACTAGTCCTTTTGTACTAGTTATATAACTTATTTACTTTTCTTCAAAAAAAGAAAGAATCGCGGCATCTATTTTTTCTACTCCAATTCCAGAAATATATCCCAATGCTTTAATCACAGGAATCTTAAATTCTTGAGGAAGCATTGTTGTAGAGATAATTAAATCATAATTATCTTGTAAAGAAGCTACCTCAGCGATTAAACACTGTCTTAAGTCCGCCTTTATATTATTTTTTTCAAGTAACGTACGTACTTTTTCTGTTGCTACAGTAGATGTTGCTATTCCTGCACCACATGCAATTAATATTTTTTTCACCTTATCTCTCCCAGATTATTGTTTGATTAATTTATATATTTCTTCCGAATGATTACATTGACTAATTTTCATTAATAATTCTTCATTCTGTAATAAAGCAGAAAGATTTTGTAAATTTTCTAAATGCTTATTTTTATCATTAAAGACTAAGGCAATAATAATATGAGCAATAATATCAGTCCCGTCCTCCATATTTCTAAAAGGAATCCCTTGCTTACTTGTTAATACAACAAAAGCATCTCCTTTAGCGTACTCTGCGTCAGCATGAGGAATAGCAACACCTATTTGATTTAATGGAATACCTGTAGGAAATTGTTGCTCTCTTTCCTTAATTTTATCTTTATAGTTATCATGCACTAGATCATACTTATGAAGACACTCGCAAAGAAAATCAAATAATTCATCTTGCGTAGTCGCTTCTATATTGGTATAAATGAGTTCTATTGAAAACATACATACTCCTATATATTTTATTATATAGGAGTATAAATGAGAATTCATATTTTAGATAGTGAATAATTATTTCAAAAAAAAAATGAAAATAAAATATTTTATTTTCATTTTGAATGGAGCAGATAATGATAAATATTATCGATGGATGCTGATTTTAGGAATTTTTGACATGAGGGCTTGTTTAATATATTAAATAAAGTCATAAAATTTTTTTTATGGTTTTCATGATCTTGAGAAGCAATAGTGAGTATAAAAGAAACAGATTTATTATTAGGAAATATTACAGGATGATCTAAAATAAGGATGCTAAACCCTGTTTTATAGACATTGTTATTTGAAATAGCGTGAGGAATAGCAAGTCCATGTGCTGTCGTCATATAATCCGTCATGTTCTGAACAAGAGAATTCGTGTATTGTACTGTTGTATAATGAGCTTTTTCTAATATCTCCCCCCCTAATATTACAGCTTCTTCCCATGTATGAACATGCTGTTTAATAATAAAATGTTTTTGTAGCATAGTGTCGAGCCTGTCATTTTCACTAATAATATCATCTATTAGGTATTCTCCAAAATATTCTTTTAAACGGATAACTAAGAGGTCAGGATTTTCATAAAGTTGCAGAAGTTCTGATAATTTATAGCGAGGTGGGGAAATATGTTCAAAGCCGTTTTCATCAAAGGCTCTAAGATCATCTTTAGATAATACAATACCAACTTTTATTATAGGAATATTTATTTCTTCAATATCTAATGTTGTAACAATATACTCTATATCATTATACTCTTCTAAGGCCAAGGGAAGTTGATACAGGGGACACAAGCCTAAAATATCTACATTATAATGTGATAATATTTGTTGCGATAACAACGCAGAAGTCCCAAAACCAGAACTACAAACTAATAAAATCTTTTTTTTAACACTTGTTGGGCTGTGTCTATCTAAGGTAATTTTAAAATAAATAGAAATAAAGGAAATTTCGGCATGTGTAAATTCAACATTGAAAATTCTTTCTATTTTTTTAACACCTATTTCAACTACTTCATAAATATCAAAAAATTCTTGTGTAACTTCTTCAACAAGAGGGTCTTCTAAGTCGTGGTGATATATAAGACGGTGTATAGCAGGTTTTAAGTGATTCAGTAAACTATCAAATAATAATTGATCAGATAACATCTGCGGGCAGTCTAGTTCTGTCCCTACATACTTGATAAACTCATTAATAATATGATATTGATGAACCCAAGTATCAAAAAAAGGTTTATAAAGATTGTGGGCTTGTGCTCCTATAATAAGATCAACTAATTTTAACACTTCATAACCAGAAAAAATTTGCTCTAATTTTCTTTCTGATATTTCATGGTGAATAATATTGTACTCTATAGAGTTTTTTAGAAGTTCAGAGTCATTAATATGGAGGATTTTCTGTTCTTGGTCAATCCTTTTTAAGCTTAATTTTAGATAATTGGTGATAAAAAGTAATGAGTCATCAGATAAAATTTTATTAATTTTTTTAGAAATTTGGAAGAGTAATTGTTCTAAATCTACAAGTGTTTCAGTAGGGAATATATATGTCTTTATAATATCAATAAGCTCCATCTCTTGGTTGGGAAGAACATATTTTTGAATAATATAAAGTAATAGGTGCCTAATCTGTTCTTCTGTCCCAGAGATAGTCATAGAATCTGTGCATAATACTAAGGAAAACTGCTGTAGTAAATCTGTTGATTGTTGTAGAGAGCGATTAGCCATTATTTTACTAATATTATATGTATGACAAAATGATACTATACTGACGTTAGTATCAAATAATAAGGACAAAATAAGTAATACAGACCTTTCATCTGTGGTATATTGTTGAGGAATATGATTGTTCTCAAGATAAGTTTTTAGAGTTAATGTATTAGTAGAGATAATAATATTATTTTGAAGAATACATAAAGGAAGATTGCGTACAGAGAAAAAGTCATTAATTTTATCTAAATCATATCTAACCATTCTTTCTGATATTTTATATTTATGACTAAGAGTACTTAACGAAGAGTCTTCATTATCATTTATAATATCGTATACTATATTGAGAGCACGAGAAGTTAACATTATGTTCTCCTTAGTTTGTATAAAATTAAATTAAGACTTTTATTTCTGATTTTTGTTCACATAGTATTTGGATATATTTATAAGCTATATAAATACTCCCATTCTTTTAATAGATAAGATATTTTTTAGTAAAGAGCAAGTATTATTTATATTATAAACTGCTTAAATTAGGTATTTATATTATATATTTTTTAATGATATAGAACAATTGATTGTATAAAAGAACTTACCAAAGCTGGCACAGGTCGCGGTGGTTGCATTAAATATATCGAAGTATAAATGAGAATTCATATTTTAGATAGTGAATAATTATTTCAAAAAAAAAATGAAAATAAAATATTTTATTTTCATTTTGAATGGAGCAGATAATGATAAATATTATCGATGGATGCTGATTTTAGGAATTTTTGACATGAGGGCTTGTTTAATATATTAAATGCTGTTAAAAATGGTGCAAATACATTTGAAAGTGTTTCAGAAATTGCAGGAGCTGGTGTAGGATGTGGAAAATGCAAAATGCTAATTCAAAATATGATTGATACAAAGAAATAGTATCTCCATTAAAAAGTCCTTTCTAATAGAGAGGGCTTTTTTTGATTGTAATTGATTTCTTAAAAATTATTGGATAAAGAATTTAGTTCTTTCTATTCTTTGGTAATTTATTCTATAAAAATCAAATATTTAAGTTTGACTAGTAGTGAGTTCCTTTACTATGTTATACTAACTTTAG